>NZ_DAOMPX010000046.1:0-19448 GCF_035445025.1 Citricoccus sp.
GGTCCCCGTCGGCCGTCTCCAGGTACTCGGCGGCCACGAACACGACCGGCTCCACGTTGGAGAGGTGCTCGACCCGGGCGATCGTCTCGATGTCCTCATCGGTCAGCATCGTCATCCCGAACTCACCGGTGGCCTGTGCCTCCGCGGGATCGTAGGCCACCGGACCGGAGCTGCCGGGCATCTGGGCGGTGGCGTCGACCCCGGGCATGATGGAGATCTGGTCGATCTCGCCGAAACCGGACACCATGGTGTCCACGTACTTGTTGATGCCCGCCCCGAGACCCGAGGTCAGGGTGAGGGTGAAGGCGCCGATGACGATCGCGATGACCGTCAGGAAGGTCCGGGTCTTGGACCGCATCGTGTTGCCGAGCGCGGTCCCCGCGATGTCGACGGCCCTCATGCCCGCTCCTCCCCCGCGTTATCGTCCTGGCCGGCCCTGCCGGCCGTCCCGGCGCCCGGCGCCGTCGGCCCGGCATCCGGTCCGTCCGGTCCCGATCTGTCCGGCCCCGGCTCGTTGAGTCCCGGCCCGTCCACGACGACCGGGGCCGCGTGCTTCCCGTGCCCGCCCGCCCGGCGGGAGCCCTCCCGGGACGACTGTCCGACGCCTGCCCCGGCGGAGCGCACGGCCTCACCCGAGTCATCGGCCACGATCATCCCGTCCTGCATCAGCAGGCGACGCTGGCAGCGCGCGGCGAGGTCGTCGTCGTGCGTGACGATCACGAGGGTGATGCCCCGATCCCGGTGCAGCCCGAAGAGGATGTCCTCCACGACCTCGCCCGTGGCGGTGTCCAGGTTTCCGGTGGGTTCGTCCGCGAAGAGCACGGACGGGTTGTTGACCAGGGCGCGGGCGATGCACGCGCGCTGCTTCTGGCCGCCGGAGAGGTCCGTGGCCCTGTTCCTGGCCTTGTCCGCCATGTCCAGCTGCTCCAGGACCTCCATGCCGCGCCGCCTGCGCTCGGCCGGGCCCACGCCGGCGATCTTCAGCGGCAGGATGACGTTCTCCAGCACGGTCTGGTTGGCGTTGAGAAAGAACTGCTGAAAGACGAAGCCGAAGGTCTCATTGCGCAGTTCTGAGACCTGGGCAGGCTTGAGCTGGCTGACCGGGCGGCCGTTCATGGCCACGACACCGGCCGTCGGCTCGTCCAGCAGGGCCAGCAGGTGCATCAGGGTCGACTTGCCCGAACCGGACTTGCCGACGATCGCCACCGACTCACCCTGCCGGATCTCGAAGGTCAACCCCTTGAGAGCATCGAAGCGGGACTCCCCCCGGCCGTAGACCTTGACCAGGTTCTCGGTCTCGAGAACGGCAGCTGACATGGGATTCCCTCCGTGGTTTCCGGCACCTTGCCGTTCTCATTATCCACGGGCGGAACCCCGCTCCCGGCCGGCGTCGGGCCGGTCGGGATGAACGTCCCGTGAAGCCTCAGTGCGCCGGAGGCAGGAAACCGACCTTGGCGTAGACGTCGGCCAGCACCGGGGAGGCCACCTCGCGGGCCTTGGCGGCCCCGCGGTCCAGCAGCCGGTCCAGCTCGGCCGGGTCGTCCATCAGGGCCAGGGCCCGGGTGCGGATGGGGGCCAGTCGCTCCACCACGGCCTCGGCCAGGTCGACCTTCAGGTGGCCGTACATCCTGCCGGCGTAGGCCTCCTCCAGTTCCGGCACGGACCGTTCGGACACCGCTGCCAGGATGGACAGCAGGTTGGACACCCCGGGCTTGGCCTCGCGGTCGAAGCGGATCTCCGTGCCGTCGTCGGTGACGGCGGACTTGATCCGCTTGGCGATGACCTTGGGCTCGTCGAGGATGTTGATCAGCCCGTTCTGGGACTCCGCGGACTTGGACATCTTCGCCAGCGGGTTCTGCAGGTCGTAGATCCGGGCCCCGTTGACCGGGTAGAAGCCCTCCGGCACCACGAAGGTCTCCCCGTAGCGGGAGTTGAACCGCTGGGCCAGGTCGCGGGTGAGTTCCACGTGCTGGCGCTGGTCGTCCCCCACGGGCACGCCGTGCGGCTGGTACAGCAGGATGTCCGCGGCCATGAGCATGGGATAGGCCAGCAGCCCGACGCCGGCCGCCTCGGCCCCCTGCTTGGAGGCCTTGTCCTTGAACTGGGTCATCCGCTGGGCCTCGCCCATGCCGGTCATGCACATCAGCACCCAGGCCAGCTGGGCGTGCTCGGGCACCTGGGACTGGACGAACAGGGTGGAGCGCTCGGGGTCGATGCCGGCGGCGATGTACTGGGCGGCGGCCACCCGGGTGCGCTTCACCAGGGCCTCGGGATCCTGGGGCACCGTGATGGCGTGCAGGTCCGGGATGAAGAAGTAGGCGTCGAAGTCGTCCTGGACCTTAACCCAGTTGACCAGGGCGCCCAGGTAGTTGCCCAGGTGCAGCGAGTCAGCGGACGGCTGCATGCCGGACAGCACGCGGTGCCGGGTTCCGGCGCCCGCGAGGTGGGCCGTGGAGGCGGTGTCCCGGGCCAGGACGTCGGCGGGCGTCGGGCGGGCGGGGGTACGGGGAGTGGTCGTCTCGGTCATCTCGGCTCCTGAGTGCTCAGAACTGGTAGTCGACCACGAGCGGGGCGTGGTCGGAGAAGCGGGTGTCCCAGCTGGGGGCGCGGTCCACGACCGCGGTGGTCGCCCTGGCGGCCAGCTCGGGGGTGGCCATGTGGTAGTCGATGCGCCAGCCGGCGTCGTTGTCGAAGGCCTGGCCGCGCATGGACCACCACGTGTAGGGCCCGTCCACGTCTCCGGCGAGGTCGCGGTGCACGTCCCGGTAGCCGATCTCCTCGCCGAAGAAGCGGTCGAAGTAGGCGCGCTCCTCCGGGAGAAAACCGGCCTTCTTGACGTTGCCCTTCCAGTTCTTGATGTCCCGCTCGGTGTGGCCGACGTTCAGGTCACCGGTGATGAGGGCGTAGTCCTTCTCGGAGCGCAGTTCGGGCAGGTGCCGGATCATCTCCTCGAGGAACCGGTACTTGTCCACCTGTTTGGGCGTGCCCACGTCACCGGAGTGCACGTAGGCGGAGACCACGGTGAGGACCTTGCCGTCCGGGGCCGTCAGGTCGGCCTCGATCCACCGGCCGGCATCGTGGAAGTACGGGTCCCCGATCCCGACGCGCACCTCCTGCGGTTCCAGGACGGAGGCGATGGCGACTCCGGCCCGGCCCTTGGCGGCGGCCTCGGTCTCCACCACGTGCCAGTCCTGGCCGGTGATGTCCTCCAGCAGGTCCTCCACGATCTGGCGCGGGGCGCGGACCTCCTGCAGGGTCAGCACGTCGACGCCGCGTCCGGCGAACCACGCGCCCATCCCCTTGCGGTGGGCGGCGCGGATGCCGTTGACGTTCACGGTGGCCACGCGCAGCGCGCCGGGCGCCTTGGGGGCGTTGGCGTTGGCGTGGACCACGGGCGCGGCGTCGCTCGTCTCGGTCCCGGTGGGTTCGGTCTGGCTCGGTGCGGCAGCGGAGGAAGTCACGCGTTCCAGCCTATCGCCGACCGCGCAGCGGCGAGGCCGCGGGCCGGCGGCGCCGGTTCAGTTGATGACCTCGCCGGAGATCGGGCCCTCGGGCCCCGCGCCGGGGCCGCGTCCGGAACCGGAGCCCGACGCCGGCCGCCCGGGTCCGGCGGTGCCGGCACCGGACTCCTTGAGCATGTCGCGCGCGTTGGAGGCGGTGATGTGGATGGTCTCCAGGGCGCGGGCGACCATGTCCGTGTCGGCGGCCTCGCCCTTGTCCATCTCCTCGGTGACCACGCGCACCTGCACCTGGACGATCTTGAAGGAGTGGTCCAGCTTGGTGTCCCGCATCGGGTCCGCGGCGGCCCGGCCGGCATCCACCCGGGTGGTGGGAGCCTCGGGGATCCGCGGGGCCAGGGAGGCGGACATGTCCTTCATCCGCCGGTCCACGGACTTGGCACCGCGGCGCACGCCCAGCACCACCAGGACCGCCAGCAGCAGCCAGCCGGCGGAGATGACCACGAGCAGCCAGCCGATGACGTCGTTCTGGTTGGCCGCGAACAGCAACGCCACGAGCAGGACGCCCACCATCACGGCGAACGTGATGCCGCTGCCCTTCGAGGCCCAGTTCCGGGTCCGGCTGCCCGGCCTGCTGTCATGACGGGGGGATCCACTCTCCACTGCTTGCATGCCCCGATTATCCCGCACCCGTGGCACCGCCGTCGCATCCCGTGGCCGACCGCCCCGGCCCGGCGCCCCAATGCCTATCCTGTGAGGTATGTCCCGCATCCCCTCGACGCCCGGTTCCGGGCCGGCCCCGGCCCCGCCAGCGGGGATGCCCCTCTGGAACCGGGGGTTCGTGCTGGCCTGCCTGGCCAACGTGATGATGTTCTTCAACATCCACTTCCTGCTCTCCACGGTGGCCGGCTTCGTGGTGGGCCGGTTCCTGGTGGGCGACTCGGTCGGCGGGGCCGTGGCCTCCGTGTTCATCGTGGGCACGCTCGTCTCCCGGTTCTTCGCGGGCCCCCTCATCGAGAGGTTCGGCGCCCGGCCGCTGCTGCTGGTCTCCTTCGCGGCGTTCGTGGCCGCTCCCCTGCTGTACTGGGCCTCGCCCACCGTCGGCCTGTTGCTGCTGGTGCGCACGGTCCACGGCGTGACGTTCGGCGTGGGCTCGTCGGTGATCGCGGCCACCGCCGTCAACCGGATCCCCGGGACGCGGTTGTCCGAGGGCACCAGCCACTATTCCTCCTCCACGCTGATCGGTGTCGCGGCCGGCCCGATGATCGGCCTGGCGCTGTCCGGGACCGACTTCGGCGTCATGGCCGTCACCGCCTCCGCAGTGTCCCTGCTCGGCCTGCTCATCGCGCTGGCCATGGACTACAGCCCCAGGGATGCCCATGCCGGCGCGCGGGAGCCCTCCGGCACGGACCACCCTGCCGGCACCGAGGCCCGGGCCGCTGCGGAGGGTGGCCGGCCCCGGCCCGGCTGGGCGCGGTTCGTGGAGCCCGGCGCGCTGCCCGCCGCGCTGATCGGCGCCCTGTACTCCCTGGGCTATGCCGGCATCGTCACCTTCCTGGCCTCCCTCACCCAGGAGCGCGGCTTCGGGGCCTCGGCCAGCCTGTTCTTCGGCGTGTACGCGGTGACGGTGCTGGTCTCCCGCCTGTTCACCGGAACGCTCATGGACCGCCGGGGCGCCAACGTGGTGATGCTGCCGGCGTTCGTGCTGTTCGCCGCGGGCCTGGCCGTCATCGCCGTCGCCCCGAACGTCGCGGTGCTGCTGCTGGCCGCCGTGCTCGTGGGGCTGGGCTACGGCCAGCTCCTGTCCGCGGGTCAGGTCATCTGCGTCACCCAGGTGCCCCGCGAGAGGGCCGGCATGGGCGCCTCGACCTTCTTCCTGGGAATCGACGCCGGCATGGGCCTGGGCCCGCTACTGGCCGGTATCCTCGTCCAGGGGCAGGGAACCGCCGGGTTGTACTGGACCCTCGCGGCCTTCCTGCTGGTCCTGGTCCCGGTGTACTGGCTCGTCCAGGGCCGCCGCCTGCGCCGCCCCGCCGTCCCCGTTGCGCCGCCCCCGCCGCCGGCACCCGCCTCAGCCGCCGCACCCCCACCTGCACCGTCCCAGGAGAATCCGTGACCACACCGCCCGCCGGCCCGCCACCCGCCCGCGGCCCCGGCGCCGGCGCCGCCCTGCCCCCGGGCGGGGCACGGATCCTCACGGTGCTGCTGGTGCCGCTGTTCATGTCCCTGATGAGCGTGAGCATCGTCAACGTCGCCCTGCCGGCGATCGAGCAGGACCTGGGCGCGAGCGCCGCCGACCTGCAGTGGGTGCTGGCCGGATACTCGCTGGCCTTCGGGGTGTCCATGGTGCCCGCCGGCCGGGCGGGCGACCTCTGGGGGCGCAAGCCACTCTTCATCGGCGGGATCCTCGTCTTCGTCACCGGTTCCCTGGCCTCGGGACTGGCCGGTGACCCGCTGGTGCTGAACCTCGCCCGGATCCTGATGGGCCTGGGATCGGGGTTGCTCAACCCCCAGATCATCGGGATCATCCAGAACGTCTTCCACGGCCGCGCGCGCGGACGGGCCTACGGGATGCTCGGCACCATCGTGGGGCTCGGGGTGAGCATCGGTCCCACGCTGGGCGGGGTCTTCGTCGACGTGCTCGGCCCGGAGTGGGGCTGGCGCGCCACCTTCCTGGTCAACGTGCCCATCGGGCTACTCGCGGCCGCCCTGACGGCGTACTGGCTGCACCCGCCGGCGCGGCCTCGGTCGGCGGAGGCGGACCGCTCCCTGGCCGCCCTCGATCCGGTGGGCGCGCTGCTGCTGGCCGCGGCCGTCGTCGGGATCATGGTGCCGTTCATCCTGCCGGGCACCTGGTACCTGCTGGCCGCCTCGGCCGCCTTCGCCGGGCTCTGGTGGTGGTGGGAGGCGCGGATGAAGTCCCGTCAGGCGGTCACGGGCCGCGCTCCCATGGTGGACCCCTCGCTGTTCCGCATCCCCTCGTTCACGATCGGCACGGTGGCCACGGCGGCCTTCCTGGCCGCGACCCCCGGGCTCTGGGCCGTCCAGGCCATGGTCACCCAGCAGGGCCTGGGACTGCCGGCCCTGGCCGCGGGCCTGACCAGCCTGCCCGCGTCCCTGCTGATCATGGTGCTCTCCCCCACCATCGGCGGATTCGTCCACCGCCTCGGTCCGGTGTTCGTGGTGGCCGGTTCGCTCCTGTCCCTGGTGGCCATGGCCCTGGGCGGGACTGCCTTCCAGCGGATCGCCGCCGGTGAGTGGCCGTACTGGACCCTGGCCGCCGCCCTGGCGCTGCTGGGCCCTGCCCAGGCGCTGGTGATGACCAGCACCCAGGTGCTGACCATGCACGACGTCCCGCTGCGCGCGGCCGGAGCGGCCGGCGGGGTCTCCCAGACCGCCCAGCGCGTGATGACGGCCATCGGCCTGTCCGCCGTGACCGCGGCCTTCTACGCCGCGCTCGGCGTCCGGGGCGACGGGGCGGAACCGGGACAGCTGGTCTACGGGGAGGCCGCCGTGGCCGCCGTGGCGGTGGTGGCCGGCTTCCTGTCCGTCACGCTGCTCGCGGGCGTCGTCGACCTGCTCCGGCGCCGGCGCAACGGGACCCTGTCCCTGCCGGACGACTCCCCCGCCGGCTGACCGGTTCAGCGCAGGAACAGCGCCCGCAGCCGGTGCGAGGTGAACACCAGGCCGAGGACGATCATCACCGCGAAGTACAGCACGTGCACGGCCGTGAACGGGGTGAGGACCCCCACGCTCAGCTGGCGCATCAGCTCCACCCCGTGCCACAGGGGGAGGGCCTGGATCAGCCACTGCACCGCCTGCGGGTAGACGGACAGCGGGAAGAACGTGGCCGAGAACAGGAACATCGGCATCAGCACCAGCATGATCCAGTCCATCTGCTGGAAGGTCGTCAGGTAGCTGGTCACGGCCATGCCGACCGCCGCGAACGCGAAGGCGATCAGCACCGCGGCCGGGATCAGCAGTACCGCCCACCAGCTGGCCACCAGCCCCAGGCCGGCCATCACCACCAGGAACGCCACCGAGTACAGCCCGCCCCGGATCAGGGCCATGGTGATCTCCCCCAGCGCCACGTCCACCGGGCCGAGGGAGGTGTTGAGCATGGTCTGGTAGAGCTTGGACATCCGCATCCGGAAGAACACGTTCCAGGTGGAGTCGTAGATCGCCCCGTTCATGGCGGAGACGGCCAGCAGTGCCGGGGCGATGTACTGCCCGTAGCCGACCGGCCCGCCCGGCCCCTCGACCTGCCCGACCAGCCCGCCCAGCCCCAGGCCCAGGCTGAGAAGGTACAGCACCGGTTCGAAGAAGCCGGAGGCGAAGATCGCCCAGTTGGAGGTCTTCAACGCCCGGAAGCCTCGCTCCAGCACGGCCCGGACGTTGCCGCCGTACATCCCGGCCCCGGGTCCGGTGCGCACCCGGATCGGGGGCATCGCCGGGACGGTCCGGTCCGCGCCCGTGTCCTCCGCCGGGGTGGCGCTGTCCGCGGTCCGGATCCGTGCCCACCCGGCACGCAGGTGGGCGATCCCGCGCCGGCCGGCGGGGACGGCGTCGGGATCCTCCCGGCCCGGCACCCATCCCAGCCGGCGGGTGTAGATCCTGTGCACGAGCGCCCATCCGGTGGCCGTGAGCACGAGCAGGTAGGCCACGTGCAGCACGGTCAGCCAGACGGGTTCGTCCAGGCCGTACGAGGCCACCCGGCCCAGCTGGGCGGCGTGCCACTGCGGGGAGAGCCAGCCGATCCACTGCAGCACCGGTGGCAGCGTGGCCAGGGGGTAGAACGTCCCGGAGAACAGGAACAGCGGCATGATCAGGAACCGCTGGAGCAGGGCGTACTGGCCGGCGTCCCGCTTCAGGGAGGCGGAGAAGGCCATGATGGGCAGGCCGATGGCCAGCCCGCCGAGCGTGCCGGTGATGACCTGGACCCAGCCCCAGGGACTGCTCACCACCCCGAAGGCGAGCATGACCACCAGGAACAGCGCCGACTGGACCACGAAGCGCAGCAGCACGGCGAGGACGTGGCCGGCCGCGATCTGCCAGGGCTGCAGCGGCGAGGCCTGCGGGGCGTAGTAGAGCCGGTGCCACGTGAAGCCGTCCATGACCGGGTAGGTGAACTCGACCGCGGCGGCCATCAGGGTGCCCGCGGCCAGTAGGGCCGGGGCGATGAACGCCGCGTAGCCGACGCCGTCCAGGACCTGCTCGCCCCCGTCGATCAGCGAGGCCAGGCCCACGCCCATGGCGAGCAGGTAGACCAGCGGCTCGCCCAGCGCCTCGAACACGATCACCGCGCCGTACTTGCGCATGGTCCGCAGGTAGTGCTCGGCGTAGTACCAGGGCCCGGTCCGGCGCGCCCGGGCGGCGGACTCGGCCGGTGTCAGGGGCAGCCTCCCGCTGCGATGGACCCGTTCCACGAGGACGGCCTCGGGGTCCGCCGTCCCCCCGGGCTGCCGTACCGGGGCGGGCGGCTCAGTCAACGAGGCTCCGACCTGTCAGGGTGAGGAACACGTCCTCCAGGGAGGACCGGCGCACCAGGGAGGTGACCGGTTCCAGGCCCAGGCCGGCGACCGCCTCCAGCGCCGCCTCGCCATCGCGGGCGTAGACCAGGACCCGGTCCGGCAGGGACTCGATCCGGTCCGCCAGCGGGGCACCCGTCACGGTGGGGCGGCCGGGCAGTTCGCGCTCCAGCCGGGCCGCGACCGCGGCGTTGCGGTCCGCGCCGAACCGCACCTCGAGCACCTCCCGGCTGGAGTGCCGGCGGATGAGCTGGGCCGGGGACCCCTCGGCCATGATCCGCCCCCGGTCCACCACGATCAGCCGGTCGCACAGCTGCTCGGCCTCGTCCATGTAGTGCGTGGTGAGCACCAGCGTGGTGCCCTGCTCCTTGAGCCGGAACAGCCGGTCCCAGAGGATGTGCCGTGCCTGCGGGTCCAGTCCGGTGGTGGGTTCGTCCAGCAGCAGGATCCGCGGCTCGTTGACCAGTCCGCGGGCGATCACCAGGCGGCGCTTCATGCCGCCGGAGAGGTCGTCGACCTTCGTGTCCGCACGGTCCGTGAGCTGGGCGAACTCCAGCAGCTCCATGGCCTTGGGCCGCAGGTAGGAGTACGGCAGGCCGAAGTACCGGCCGTAGACGATCAGGTTGTCCCGGACCGTGAGCTCCTCGTCCAGGTTGTCCCGCTGCGGCACCACACCCAGGTGCGCCCGCACCTCCGGGCCCTTGCGCTCCGGGTCCAGGCCCATGATGGACAGGGTCCCGGCCGTGCGCTGGGAGACGCCGCCGATCATCCGCATGACCGTGGACTTGCCCGCCCCGTTGGGGCCGAGCAGTCCGAAGGACTCCCCCGGGCGCACGGCGAAGTCGATGCCGTCCACGGCGGTGAAGTCCCCGTAGCGCTTGACCAGCCCCCGGGCCTCGATCACGGCGGCAGGAGGCCCCGCGGGCACGCCGGTCACCGCCACCGACCCCGCGCGACGGGCGTCACGGGACTCACGTCTCACCTGCGCGATCCTAGACCAGCGGGTGGCCGCTCGGCATCGTCCCGGGCGCCGGGGCGGCGGCCCAACGCGCCGCGGTCCTGCATCGCGGCCTCATGACACGACGGTGACAGGGGTCTCACTCCTGCGAGACCAGGATCATATACGATCTGTGGGTCGGCGTGACGGGTCTCACGGCCCCCGCCACCGGTCCACGAGGCCGGCCACCTGAACATCCACCACCGAGGTTTCCAGACGTGACAGCTTCCAGCACCATGACCAGGCCCCGTGCCAATCAGCGGCGGGTCGCCGCGGCCACCCTGGTCGGCACCACCGTCGAGTGGTACGACTTCTTCATCTACGCCACCATCGCCGCGCTGGTGTTCGGTGACCTGTTCTTCGCCCCTGCGGGCGCGGGCTTCAGCCAGATCATCACCTTCGCCTCGGTCGGCATCTCCTTCCTCTTCCGTCCCCTCGGGGCGTTCCTGGCGGGCCACTACGGGGACAAGCTCGGCCGGAAGGTGATCCTCGTGGTCACCCTGGTCATGATGGGCGGGGCCACCACGCTGATCGGCCTGCTGCCCACCTTCGAGGCGATCGGCATCGCCGCGCCGCTGCTGCTCCTGTTGCTGCGCGTCCTGCAGGGCATCTCCGCCGGCGGCGAATGGGGCGGTGCGGTCCTCATGGCCGTGGAGCACGCCCCCGCCGAGCGTCGCGGCCTGGCCGGTGCCGTCCCGCAGCTCGGCGTGCCCCTGGGCCTGCTCCTGGCCACCGGCGTGACGGCGCTGATGACCGGTGTGGTCTCCCCCGGTGCTGCCTTCGTGGAATGGGGCTGGCGCTGGCCGTTCATCGCCTCGATCGTGCTCATCGCCGTCGGCTACCTGGTGCGGGTCGCCGTGGACGAGTCCCCCGTGTTCCAGGAGATCGCCGAGGCCAAGCAGCGCGAGTCCGTGCCCGTCGTCGAGCTGTTCCGCAAGCACTGGCACCTGGTGCTCATCGCGGCCCTGGTCTTCGTCGGGAACAACGCCGTCGGCTACATGTCGACGGGCGGGTTCATCCCGTCCTACGCGACGGGCGAGGCCGTCGGCCTGGACTCCACCGACGTGCTGGTGGCGATGACGTTCGCCGCCGCCGTGTGGTTCTGCTCGACCCTGGCAGCCGGCCTGCTCTCGGACCGGATCGGCCGCAAGCTGACCTACCAGATCGGCTACGCGTGGCTGGCCCTGTGCGTCTTCCCGCTGTTCTGGCTGATCAACACCGGCGAGCTGGGCATGCTGTACCTGGCCCTGTTCCTGGTCTGCATCGGCACCGGCCTGACCTACGGCCCCCAGGCGGCGCTGTACTCCGAGCTGTTCCCGGCCTCGGTGCGCTTCTCCGGGGTGTCCATCTCGTATGCGATCGGCGCGATCCTCGGTGGCGCCTTCGCCCCGATGATCGCCCAGGCCCTCCTGGAACGGACGGGCGGCTCCACGGCGATCTCCGTCTACCTCCTGGTGGCGGTCCTTGTGGCGCTGGCGGCCGTGAGCCTCGTGCGCGACCGCCGGGGCATCGACCTGTCCATCCACAACCAGGCCGAGCAGGAGACCGGCGCCACGGTCTTCGGCCCGGCTCCGGCGCCGCAGAAGGTCTCCGCCTGAACCCGCCCCCCGGCCCGGCCGGGACGACGCCGAAGGCCGGCCCTCCCCGTCAGGGGTGGGCCGGCCTTCGGCGTGTTCGCCCGGATTCATCGCAGGATGGACGCATCACCATGTCCTGCCGGGATGACCAGTCCATCGGGGCATGAAGAATGCTCCCGCCGGCGCCCCGCGCGGTTCAGTCCCGCTCGGGCTCCGTCCAGCCGCCGGCGGCCGCGGCGCGCTCGGCGGCCTCGACCACGTTGGCCAGCAGCATCACCCGGGTCATCGGGCCGACACCGCCGGGGTTCGGGGCCATCCAGGACGCCTTCTCGGCCACGCCGGGGTCCACGTCGCCGGTGATCCGGGCCTTGCCGTCCTCGCCCTCGACGCGGGAGACGCCCACGTCCAGCACGATCACCCCGTCCTTGACGTCCTCCGGCCGGACCATGTGGGCCACCCCGGCCGCGGCGATGATGACGTCCGCGCGGGCCAGTTCGGCCTTGAGGTCCTTCGTGCCGGTGTGGGCCAGCACCACGGTGGCGTTGACGTCACGGCGGGTCAGCACGAGCCCGGCGGGTCGGCCGATGGTCACACCGCGGCCGATCACCAGGACCACCTTGCCGTTGAGATCGATGCCGTAGTGCTTCAGCAGCTCCACGCAGCCCTTGGGGGTGCACGGCAACGGCGAGTCCAGCTCCCCGCCGACCGAGGCCACCAGGCGCCCCAGGTTCATCGGATGCAGCCCGTCGGCGTCCTTGGCCGGGTCGATCGCCTCGAGGATGCGGTCGGTGTCGATGTGCTTGGGCAGCGGCAGCTGCACGATGTACCCGGTGCAGGCCTCGTCCGCGTTGAGTTCCTCGACCACGGCCAGGAGCTCCTCCTCGGTGGTCGAGGCGGGCAGGTCCTTCCGGATGGAGGCCACGCCCACCTCGGCGCAGTCGCGGTGCTTGCCCCCCACGTAGGACTGGGAACCCGGGTCCTCGCCCACCAGGATGGTGCCCAGACCGGGCACGATGCCCTGCCCGCGCAGGACCTCCACCCGCCGGGTGAGGTCCTCCTTGATGGCGGCGGCCGTGGCGCGGCCGTCGAGCTTCTGTGCGGTCATGGCTGGATCACGCTTCCTTGCGGGGGTCGGCCGAAGATATATCTATCACCATAGTGATGCGGTGGGGACGTGTCACCAGCCTTCGAGGCCCTCGTACAGGGGGAAGTCGGTGGCGAGCTTCTGCACGCGGGCCTTCAGGGCCTCCAGGTCCGGGCCCGGCTTGAGGGCCTGGGCGACGATGTCCGCCACCTCGGCGAACTCCTCGGTCCCGAAGCCGCGGGTGGCCAGGGCCGGGGTGCCGATGCGCAGGCCGGAGGTGGTCATCGGCGGGCGCGGGTCCCACGGGATGGAGTTGCGGTTGACGGTGATGCCGACCTCGTGGAGCAGGTCCTCGGCCTGGCGGCCGTCGAGCTCTGCGTGGCGCAGGTCCACCAGGATCAGGTGCACGTCGGTGCCACCGGTCAGCACGGAGACCCCGTGCTCGGTGACGTCGGCCCCCATCAGGCGCTCGGCCAGGATCTGGGCGCCCTCGATGGTGCGGCGCTGGCGCTCGGCGAACTCCTCGGAGGCGGCGATCTTGAAGGCCACGGCCTTGCCCGCGATCGCGTGCATCAGCGGGCCGCCCTGCTGACCCGGGAACACGGCCGAGTCGATCTTCTTGCGGTACTCCTCCCTGCAGAGGATGAAGCCCGAGCGGGGCCCGGCGAGGGTCTTGTGCGCGGTGGAGGTCACGACGTCGGCGTGGGGCACCGGGTTCGGGTGCAGTCCCGCGGCGACCAGCCCGGCGAAGTGGGCCATGTCCACCCAGAGCTTGGCCCCCACCTCGTCCGCGATGGAGCGGAACGCCTCGAAGTCCAGCTGGCGGGAGTAGGCGGACCAGCCCGCCACGATGACGGCCGGCTTGGCCTCGATCGCCTTCTCGCGGACCTTGTCCATGTCGATCCGGTAGGTGTCCGGTTCCACCTCGTAGGCGGCGATGTTGTAGTTCTTGCCGGAGAAGTTCAGCTTCATCCCGTGGGTCAGGTGGCCGCCGTGGGCCAGCGACAGGCCCATCAGGGTGTCCCCGGGCTGCATGAGGGCGGTCATCAGGGCCACGTTGGCTTGGGCGCCGGCGTGCGGCTGGACGTTGACGTGCTCGGCGCCGAAGAGGGCCTTGGCCCGCTCGATCGCCAGGTTCTCGGCCACGTCCACGTACTCACAGCCGCCGTAGTACCGCCGTCCGGGGTACCCCTCGGCGTACTTGTTCGTCAGCACCGAGCCCTGGGTCTCGAGGATGGCGCGCGGCACGAAGTTCTCGGAGGCGATCATCTCCAGGGTGTCCCGCTGGCGGCCCAGCTCCTGGTCCAGGACGGCCGCGATCTCGGGGTCGACGTCGGTCAGGGGACGGTTGCTGAGGGACGCGGACGTCGTGGTGTTCGGCTGGGTCACGAGAAGCTCCTGCTGGCATGGTCTGGGGATTCTGGTCTGGCGCCCGGACCCAGGCGGGCGGTCCGGTCGCCGGTCGGGGCCGACGGCGTCGGCACCACGCAGCGCCGCTTCCCGGTGGTGGTCCACCTGCGCCAGTCGCGGCCTGCGCCCCATCGTAGCGTGGTGACGGGCGCTGACCGCCTGCAATACTGCGGGACGTGACCTCCACCGAAGAGCTGCTCGACGCCGTCGTGATCGGAGCCGGCCAGGCGGGCCTGAGCGCGGCCGGGCAGCTGCTCCGCAAGCGGGTGGAGCCCGGCACCGGGTTCGTGGTGCTGGACGCCAACGACGGTCCGGGAGGGGCGTGGCGACACCGCTGGGACGCACTGACCTTCGACGCCGCACACGGGATCCATGACCTGCCCGGGATGCCGCTGGGCACGCCCGATCCCCGGGAACCGGCCAGTCGCGTGGTGTCCCGGTACTACGGCGCCTACGAGCAACAGCTGGCGCTGCCCGTGATCCGGCCGGTGGACGTGCGGAGCGTGGACCACCTCCAGGGGGTCTTCACCGTCACCGCGGCCGACGGACGGCAGTGGCGCGCCCGGACCGTGATCAATGCGACCGGCACCTGGGACAGCCCGTACGTGCCCTACTACCCGGGCATCGCCGAGTTCACCGGCCGTCAACTGCACACGCGCGGGTTCACGGCGGCCCAGGACTTCACCGGCCGGAGCGTGCTGGTGGTCGGTGGTGGCACCTCGGCCCTGCAGTTCCTGCTGCAGTTGCACGAGGCCGGCGCCACCACGGTCTGGACCACGCGCCGCGCCCCGGACTGGACGGACCGGTTCCTCGACGCCTCGTGGGGCGTGGACGTGGAGTCCTCCGTGTCCGCCCGCACCACCATGGGCCTGCCGCCGCTGTCCGTGGTCGCCGCGACCGGGCTGCCCGTCACCGACCAGTACCTGGCGGGGATCGCCGCGGGCGTGCTCGTCAGCCGGGGACCGTTGCGCCGCATCACCCCGGGTGGCGCCGTGCTGGACGGGCCGGGTCCCGACGGCGGCCGGGTCCCCTCCCAGGGCGACGTCGCCGACCGCCTGCTGGCGCCCGGGGGCTTGGCCTCCGGTGGGCTGGACCGGGTGCCCGCGCTGACCGGCCGGGCCTGCACGGCCGTGTCCGCGGAGGACCCGCTGACCACCTGGGAGACGTCGGTGGACACGATCCTGTGGGCCACGGGGTTCCGCGCCTCCCTGGATCACCTGTCCCCGCTGCACGTCCGCGAGCGCGGCGGAGGCGTGCGGATGGAGCGCGACGGCGTGACGGTGGCGAAGATGCCCGGGCTGTTCCTGGTCGGTTACGGCGCGTCGGCCTCCACGATCGGCGCCACCCGGGCCGGCCGCCGTGCGGCGGTCCAGGCCGCGGCCTGTCTCTGAGGGCGTCCCGGCCGTTCATCACCGGTTCACCGGCGGTCCTATTTATGAGTAACTCAGAATATGGCATAGTGGGGGCCATGAGTTCAGCGAGCCGGCGAGAGCCTGTCCGGGCACCGGAGGAGAGCACCGCACACGGTGCCGCCTCCCTGCCCTGGGCTGGGCGGGTGCGCTCGTCCGGCCTGCGGGTCACCAAGCAGCGACTGGCCGTCCTGGACGCCCTGGAGCGTACCCCGCACGCCACGGCGGACCAGGTGCTGGCGGCCGTGCGGCAGTCCCTGCCGGAGATCACCGTGCAGTCGGTCTACACCGTGCTGCACTCCCTGACGGACGCGGGACTGCTGCGCCAGCTGGACCTGGCCAACTCCCCGGCGCGCTACGAGACCCGGGTGGCGGACAACCACCACCATGCCGTGTGCACGGGGTGCGGTCGCATCGAGGACGTCGCCTGCGCCGTCGGGCACGCACCGTGCCTGACCCCCGCGGACGCGCACGGCATGGCCATCCGGGTGGCCGACGTCGTCTACCAGGGACTCTGCGCCGACTGCGCCGCCCAGGACGCCGGTGCCGCCGGCACCCCAAGCCCCCGGGACGCCCACCAGGGCTGACCGGACCTTCACCCACCCAACCCACCATCCCCGACCAAGGAGAACGTGATGACGGAAACCACTCCGCATGCAACGGGTTCGACCACCCAGGCCGGCATCCCCGCCGTCAGCGACCGCAACTCGCTGACCGTCGGCAGCAACGGCCCCATCGTGCTGCACGACAGCCACCTCGTGGAGACGCTGCAGCACTTCAACCGGATGAACGTGCCCGAGCGTCGGCCGCACGCCAAGGGCTCCGGCGCCTTCGGTGTCTTCGAGACCACCGAGGACGTCAGCGGCTACACCAAGGCAGCCCTGTTCCAGAAGGGCGCCAAGGTCCGCATGCTGGCCCGCTTCTCCACCGTCGCCGGCGAGCTGGGCTCCCCGGACA
Organism: Citricoccus sp.; assembly: GCF_035445025.1. NCBI lineage: Bacteria > Bacillati > Actinomycetota > Actinomycetes > Micrococcales > Micrococcaceae > Citricoccus > Citricoccus sp. The sequence continues at coordinate 16,421 of NZ_DAOMPX010000046.1, forward strand.
CCTGGCGTGATGTGCGCGGCTTCGCCCTGAAGTTCTACACCGAGGAGGGCAACTTCGACCTCGTCGGCAACAACACCCCGGTCTTCTTCGTGCGCGACCCCATGAAGTTCCCGCACTTCATCCGCTCGCAGAAGCGCCTGCCGGACTCCGGCCTGCGCGACGGCACCATGCAGTGGGACTTCTGGACCAACAACCCGGAGTCGGCCCACCAGGTCACCTACCTCATGGGCGACCGCGGCCTGCCCAGCACCTGGCGCCACATGAACGGCTACGGCTCCCACACCTACATGTGGGTCAACGAGGCCGGTGAGAAGTTCTGGGTGAAGTACCACTTCGAGTCCCGCCAGGGCGTGGAGTCCCTCTCGAACGAGGAGGCCGAGCAGCTGGCCGGCGCCAACGCCGAGTACCACCGCCAGGACCTGTTCGAGGCCATCAAGCGCGGCGAGTTCCCGCAGTGGGACCTGTACGTCCAGGTCATGCCGTACGAGGAGGCCAAGACCTACCGGTTCAACCCCTTCGACCTGACCAAGACCTGGTCCAAGAAGGACTACCCGCGGATCAAGGTCGGCACCATGACCCTGAACGAGAACCCGACGAACCACTTCGCCGAGATCGAGCAGGCGGCGTTCTCCCCGGCCAACATGGTGCCGGGCATGGGCATGAGCCCGGACAAGATGCTGCTGGGCCGCAACTTCGCCTACCAGGACGCACAGCGCTACCGCATCGGCACCAACTTCCAGCAGCTGCCGGTCAACAAGCCGGTCAACGAGGTGCACACCTACAACTTCGAGGGCAACATGTGGTACGACCACTCCGGCGCCCGCCCGGTGTACGCCCCGAACTCCTTCGGCAGCTCGTGGTCGGACGAGACCGGTGCCGTGGACGTCAGCTGGGAGAACGACGGCGAGCTCGTCCGGTCGGCCTACGCCCTGCACACCGAGGACGACGACTTCGGCCAGCCCCGGACCCTGCTGAACGAGGTGTTCGACGACGCCCAGCGCGACCGCTTCGTGCAGACCGTCGCCGGAGCCCTGGACGGCGTCCAGGAGCCCGTGCTGTCCAACGCCTTCCAGTACTGGAAGAACGTGGACGCCACCATCGGCCAGCGCATCGAGGACGCCGTCAAGTCGAACCTGGACGGGGCCACCGTCCCGGGCATGGGCGTCGACGCGGGCGAGACGGTCGGGGCCTCCGCGCGCTGATCCCGCGGTCACCGCTGACCCCCGGGGCGCCGCGGCGGCCCGGGACGGCATCGCCGGCGTGACCCACCGGGACCGGACGGTCCCGCCGGGCCGGACATGAGCCGTACAAGACAAGGGCTGGTACCTGCCGTGGGCAGGTGCCAGCCCTTCGTCGTGGACCGACGGTCGGTGGCATGCCCCGCCGTGCTCCTTGGCGGTCGTTCCTCGGCGGTCGCCCGGCGGCCCGGGACGGTCTACGATCCGTCAGCGGCTCACCGTCCGGCGGCGTGGCTCCCGCCGCGACCGTCGTCGCGCGCGTCGGCCTCGTCCGCTTCGTGCGCGTCGCCGGCCTGGCCCTCCTCACCGCTCACGGGCTCGTCGGCGCGGCCTGCCTCACCCCTCGGGCGCGTCTCCTCGACCGGGGGAGCCTCCTCACCCGGGCGCGTGTCCGCCTCCGGCCGGACGTCCTCGACCGGGCGCGTGTCCACCTCCGGGCGGGTGTCCACCTCCGGGCGGGCGTCCGCCTCCGGGCGGGTGTCCGCCTCCGGGCGGGCGTCCTCGACCGATCGCGGCTCCTCGGCCGGGCGGTCGACGACCGTCTCCCCGTCTCCCGCAGACCAGTTGTCCACGTCCTGTACGACGTCGGGCTGCGACTGGGTGGGCCGATCCGCCGCCACGGGGGCAGCGTGGCGACCCTGCGGCGGTGCGGTCACGGGGTCTCCCGCGACGTCGTCCCGCCTCGCCGGGGGCTCGCCGTCCGCGTCCGGCACGCGGGCGTCGTCGTGCTCCGCCGGCAGGACGCCGGCGTGCGAGCCGGGCCGGTCCCGCTCCCCCAGCTCCTCGAGCGGGTCCGAGCCATCCCGGCGCCGGCCCTCCCGATCGGTGTCCACGGACGGGTCCTTCCGGTCCGCCTCCCGCAGCTGCGCCTCCAGCGCGCTGGCCGCGGAATCGGCCTCCTGCTGCCGCTCCTCGGCCTCGGCACGCAACTGGCGCGCGCGTTCCTCGGCGGTCTCGGCCTCGCGCTGCACGGACTCCGCCGCGCGCGCCTCCGCTGCCGCCAGTTCCTGTTGGCGCACGGCCTGCTGGCGGATCCGCTCCGCCTCCTGCCGGTCAGCCTGGCGCTTGCGGGCGCGCCGGCGGTTCCCCGCGATGACGACGATCACCACGATCAGGATGAGCACCACCAGGGCGATGATGAGCCAGAGGATCTGCTGGTCGTTCATGACGTGTCCTTCTGCAGGGGCCGGGACGACACCGGGCAGGGCCTCCGCCCGGCGTCCGTCACCGCGGCGGGGCCGTCGGTGACCTCATGCGGCCCACTGTGCCACAGGCGGCAGCCCAGCCCCATGCCTGAGCGCTTCCCCTCCTCTCCCGCCACAGACCCGCCCCTACTCGGGCGTTGCCTTCGCGTCCTCCCCGTCCGGAGTACCCTTCCCCTACACGCCGATATGTGGTGTACACCACTATGACGATAGGTATAGGATCCGAGCATGAGCGCTTCTCAGTCGACTGCGTCCCCGAGCAAGATGGTGTTGACGCTGTCCTGCACCAACACCCGAGGCATCGTCCACGCCGTCTCGGGCGCCCTGTTGTCGGTGGATGCTGACATCACCGAGTCCAAGCAGTTCGACTCCCCCGAGTCCGGCAGCTTCTTCATGCGGGTGGAGTTCAACACCGGCGAGCCGCTGGAGCGGGTCCGCGAGGCCCTGGCGCCCGTCGAGGAGCAGTTCGACATGGAGCTGGGCCTGTGGGAGGCCTCCCGGAAGACCCGCACCCTGGTCATGTGCTCCAAGGACGGGCGCACCCTCAACGACCTGCTGTTCCAGCACCGGACCGGCACGCTGCCG
>NZ_DAOMPX010000047.1:0-19425 GCF_035445025.1 Citricoccus sp.
CGTCATCCACGTCTCGATCGCCGTGCTGGCCTCGGCGCTGTTCACCCTGACCTTCTCGATGAGCGTGCTGCAGCTGCTCCAGCACCGCCGCGAGGCCCGGATCCGCACCGGGGGCCCGGCGCGGCCGGCGTTCCTGCAGTTGGTGCCCTCGGCGCTGAGCCTGGAGAACTGGTCCTACCGGATCAACGCGGTGGGCTTCGTGATGTGGACCTTCACCCTGATCGCCGGGGCCATCTGGGCCGAACAGGCCTGGGGCCGGTACTGGGGCTGGGACACCAAGGAGGTCTGGACCTTCGTGATCTGGGTGATCTACGCCGGCTACCTGCACGCCCGGGCCACCCGCGGCTGGACCGGGGAACGCGCCGCGTGGCTCTCGATCATCGGCTTCGCCGCCCTGGTGTTCAACTTCACCATCGTCAACACCTACTTCCCCGGCCTGCACTCCTACGCCGGCATCCCGGAGTAGGCATCACTCCGACGGCGACGGCAGGGGCCTGGGCGTTCCGTTGGTGAACTTCGACCGGTCGTCGTTGGGGTACAGCGGGTCCGGGGAGCTCATCACGATGGACAGGACAGCGCCGTCCGCGTCCCGGTCTCGCGGAACGTGACCTGGAGCGCGACCTCGTCCTGGGTGGCCCCGTAGAGGCGGTGGCCGTTCGGGTCCTGCTCGGCCCTGCGGGTTCATGCATCCGCCCAGTGTCACGGCGGCCAGCGCGGCGAGCGCCGCCATCGGTCCGCGGGCTCCCCGTGTCATCTGGCCTTCCCCCTCGTCCACGGACACCCGGTCAAGTCCTGTGAACGGGTACGCCGGGCTCTCCGACCCCAGGGGGTATTCGATGACATGATACGGGGACCCCGGTGTGGCCGGAGACCTCGTGGCCGTTGCCGGCGGGGGCCACGCAGACGATGTTCGTGGAGTCCAGGCCCTCTCGCTCGTCCGTGCCCATGGGCGATCCGCCGGCGCTCTGACAGGGGTCCGCACGGGGCCGCGATGGGGAGGACCCCCCCCAACTCAGGACGAGGCGGGACCGCCGTCCTCGGGTTGTTCCGAGCGCCCGTCCGTCTGCTGTTCCCGGGCCCTGAGCTCCGCCTCGCGGCGGTCCAGTTCGGCCTTGCGGGCCTGCTGCTGACGCTGGACATCGAGCTGGCGCAGGAAGGCCGCGTCGTCGTCGGGGGAGGAGGGCCGGCGCGGCGCGGCGGGACGGCCGCCCGGGGCGCCGCCGTTGCGACGGGACCGGGCCCGGCCGAGGAACAGCCACAGCAACGCGCCGATCAGCGGGACGAGGATGATGATCAGCACCCAGGCGGTCTTCGGAAAAGCCCGCACCTGGTGCTTCGGGGTCATCAGGCACTCGATGAGCGCATAGATGATGACGCCGACTGCGACGATGCCGAGGGGGATCAGGAAGCGGGGCATGCATCCATTCTACGGACCCCGGTAGACTACCGGGGTGCGTCTGCTCAAGTATGCCCTGATCCGCCTGGCCATCTTCTTCGTGGTCTGGGGTGCCTGCATGCTGCTCAACCTCGGCTGGGTGTTCTCCACCATCGCCGCGGCCGTCATCGCCCTGGCCGCCGGTTACCTGTTCTTCAACGACCTGCGCACCGGCGCGTCACAGGACGTGGCGAACGCGTGGACGGGCCGCAGCCGCGGCCGGGCGGACCGGGGCAGGACCGAGCAGGCGGACATGGACGTCGAGGACGCCTACACCGAGGGCCGGTACTTCGACCCGGAGCAGCCGAGGGACGACCAGCGCTGATCACAGCAGCAGTCCCACGCTGAACAGCACGGCGTAGACCAGGCCCAGGATGCCGGTGAGCTTCAGCACCGGGATCAGGTCCCGCCGCTCGGTGGCGTGCAGCATGGTCAGCGAGGGACGCACGGCCACCGCGCCGGCCAGCAGGACCAGCCACAGCCACGGGTGCTCGCCGGTGAACAGCAGCGGCAGGAGCACGGCCACCGCCACCATCACCACGTAGGACCAGCGCGCCGCGGTGTCGCCGAGGCGAACCGCCAGCGTCATCTTGCCCGTCTCGCGGTCCGTGGGGATGTCCCGGACGTTGTTGGCCATCAGCAGGGCGGTGGAGAGCAGTCCGCACCCCACGGCGCCGGCCCAGGCCGGACCGGAGAGCTCGAGCGCCTGCGTGTAGGTGGTGCCCAGCACGGCCACCAGCCCGAAGAAGATGAACACGAACACCTCGCCCAAACCCAGGTATCCGTAGGGCTTCTTGCCGCCCGTGTAGTACCAGGCGGCGACCACGGCCAGCACCCCGACGGCGATCATCCACCAGGTGCCCGCCCACGCCACGAGCGCCAGGCCGGCGAGGCAGGCCACCCCGAAGCAGGCGAAGGCGGCGGCCTTGACCGTGGCGGCCGGTGCGGCCCCCGAGCCGGTCAGGCGCAGCGGGCCCACGCGGACGTCGTCGGTGCCGCGGATGCCGTCCGAGTAGTCGTTGGCGTAGTTCACGCCGACCTGCAGGGCCAGGGCCACGATGAGGGCCAGCACCGCCCGGCCGAGGTGGAACCCCCCGAGCTCGGCCGCCGCGGCGGAGCCGATCATGACCGGGGCGATCGCCATCGGCAGGGTGCGCAGTCGCGCGCCGTCGATCCACTGGGCGGCGGTGGCCATAGGGCGGGTCCTTCCATCGGGGCGGTGAGTCCAGCGGCCTATTCTCCCACCTCGCGGCCGCATTGGATGCGCCGCAGGCGGTGGATGCCACAGGCCAGGGCGGCACCCCGGGGCATCACGACGTCCGGAAGCGCTCCAGGAGTGACTGCCGGTCGGTCTTGCCGTTGGGCAGCAGGGGCAGTGCGTCCAGCACCAGCCAGTCCTTCGGTGCCGCGGCCGGGCCCAGGGCCTGCCGCACCGTGCTGCGGGCGGCGGACTCGTCCCAGGACGCATCCGTCGCGACGGCGGCGCAGAGGCGCTGGCCCCACTCGTCGTCGGGGATCCCGCCCACGAAGGCGGCGCGGACGCCGGGCAGGGACTCCAGCACCCCCTGGACCCGGGCGGCGGAGACCTTCACCCCGCCGGTGATGATGACGTCGTCCACGCGGCCGGTGACGGTGAGGTGCTGGTGGCCGGGTGCGCCCTGGACAGTGCCGGTGTCCTCGGTGAGGTACCAGCGACGCGCCGGGTCGCCGTCGGTGCCCGTCCCGAAGTGCTCGGCCGTGCGGCCGGGGTCGTCGAGGTAGCCGGCGGCGACCACGGGCCCGGACAGCCGCAAGCGGGGGGTGTCACCGTCGGCGCCGTGGACGACCTCGGCGGTGACGTCCTCGAGCGGGACGCCGTCGTAGACGCAGCCGCCGCAGGTCTCGCTCATCCCGTAGGTCAGGTGCAGGGCGATGCGTGCGTCCGCGGCCGCGGCGCGCACGGTATCGGGCACCCGGGCCCCGCCGACCAGCACGACATCGAAGGTGCGGAGCGCATCGAGCGCCAGCCGGTCGGGACCGTCATCGGGGGAGAGCAGGCGGGCGAGCTGGGTGGGGACCAGGGAGACCGCGCGGAAGCCGGTGCCGCGCTCCAGCCGGTCCACGGCCTCGGCGAAACCCCGGGCGGTGAACGGGCCGGGGGCGGTGGGCACGGGCGTGGTCCCGGCCCGCAGGGACCGGGAGAGCACGGCCAGGCCGGCCACGAACTGCAGCCCCACGGCCAGCAGCCACTGCCCCTCGCCGCCGATGCGCGCGGCGGTGGCGGCGGCGGAGGCGGCCAGGGCCTCGCGGGTGAGCAGGGTCTGCTTGGGCGCGCCGGTGGACCCGGAGGTCCGCACCACCGCGACGACGCCGGCCGAGCCCCCGCGCGAGGGATCCGTGGCCTCGGGGCGGGGGAGCACCCGCCCGTCCGCGGTGAACTCCACCGGCGGCCCGGACCCGTCCAGCGCGGCGGCCAGCGCGCGCCGGGCGTCCTCGAGCCCGGAGTCGGTCAGCGGCATCAGAAGTAGTACGGGAAGCCGGACCAGTCGGGATCGCGCTTCTGCAGGAACGCGTCCCGTCCCTCCACGGCCTCGTCCGTCATGTAGGCCAGGCGGGTCGCCTCGCCGGCGAAGACCTGCTGGCCGGAGAGCCCGTCGTCGGCGAGGTTGAAGGCGAACTTCAGCATCCGGATGGCCTGCGGAGACTGGCGGTTGATGTCCGCGGCGTACTCCAGGGCCACCTCCTCGAGGCGCTCGTGGTCCACGGCCTCGTTGACGGCGCCCATCTGCACCATGTCCTCGGCCGAGTACTCGCGGGCCAGGAAGAAGATGGCGCGGGCGTTCTTCTGGCCGATCTGCCGGGCCAGCAGCGCCGAGCCGTAGCCGGCGTCGAAGGAGCCGACGGTGGCGTCGGTCTGCTTGAACCTGCCGTGCTGGCGCGAGGCGATCGTCAGGTCCGCGACCACGTGGAGCGAGTGCCCGCCGCCGGCGGCCCAGCCGTTCACGACGGCGATGACCGGCTTGGGCGTGGTGCGGATCAGCCGCTGGACCTCGAGGATGTGCAGCCGGCCGGCGCGCGCGGGGTCGATCGTCTCGGCGGAGGTGCCCTCGGCGTAGCGGTAGCCGTCCCGCCCGCGGATGCGCTGGTCCCCGCCGGAGCAGAAGGAGTGCCCGCCGTCCTTGGGGGAGGGGCCGTTGCCGGTGAGCAGGATGCAACCGACGTCCGGGGTCATCCGGGCGTGGTCCAGGGTGCGGTAGAGCTCGTCCACGGTGCCGGGGCGGAAGGCGTTGCGGACCTCCGGGCGGTCGAAGGCGATCCGCACGGTGCCCAGGTCCCTCACGACGGCGCCGGAGGCGTCGCGCTCGACCTGCCGGTGGTAGGTGATGTCCTCGAGGTCGAATCCCTCCACCACACGCCAGCGGGTGGGGTCGAAGACGTCGGAGACGCGGGCCGGGAGGTCTGTGTGTTCTGCGTTGCTCACCCGGCAGAGTCTAGCCAGCCCCACCGAGAGCACTGACCCGGCGGATCCTGGGGATCCGCCGGGTCAGGGGCACAGGGCGCGGTGTCAGCGGGCCGGGGCGCCCGCCGGCACGTCGTCGTCGTGCTCGTGGTGGTCGTCGTGGTGGAGGGCCACGCCGCCCCTGCCGCTGGCGGCCGCCTCCCGGGCCTCTGCGGCCGCGGCGAGCATCTCGTGTTCCGCCATGGTCCGCTGCTCGGGCTGCCGGCCCTGCTCCAGCGCGGTCTCGGCAGGGGAGCCGGGGACCACGGCCGAGCCGACGGCGCCGGGGATCTCCGAACCGCGCAGGGAGGCCCCCGCGGTCTCCCGCATGAACCACACGCTGACCAGTCCCACCGCGCAGGCGGCCATCATGTAGTAGGCCGGGAACTTGACGTCCCCCGTCACCCCGATGGCCCACTCGTTCACCAGCGCGGCGGTGCCCCCGAAGATCGAGGTGGCGATGTTGTAGGTGATCGCGAAGCCGGAGAACCGCGCCTGGGTGGGGAACATCGCCGGGAAGGTGGCGGTGATCGTGGACAGCTGCGGGATGTACAGCAGGCCCAGCACGGCGAAGCCGACGAGCGCCAGCCCGAAGTCCATGCCCATGAGCATGAACATGGGGATGGCCAGCAGGATGATCCCGCCCAGGGAGAAGTACCAGGACGGCTTGCGGCCGAACCTGTCCGAGAGGCCGCCGGACCACGGCATCAGCGCCATCATGGCGACCTCGCCGATGAGGATGATGGCGAGCCCGGCCGAGGCGGGCAGGCCGATCTGCTGCTCCAGGTAGGTGGGCATGTAGGACAGCAGCGTGTAGTTGACCACGTTCACCGAGATGACCAGCCCGGTCATCACCAGCATCGGCTTCCAGTGGGTGCGGAACAGCTGCGGCAGCGACGGGGTGTCGACCGACTCGGCGGCGGCCGGTGCGTCGTCGTTCATCTCCTCGTACACCGGGGTGTCGTCCAGCTTGGAGCGCAGGTAGAACCCGATCAGGCCCATCGGGGCGGCCAGCAGGAACGGCAGGCGCCAGCCCCAGGAGCTCATCTGCTCGGGGGACAGCAGCAGTTCCAGGAGCAGCATGACGGCCGTGCCCAGGGCGAAGCCGCCCAGGGTGCCGAACTCCAGGAAGGAGCCCAGGAAGCCTCGGCGGCGGTCCGGGGCGTACTCGGACATGTAGGTGGCCGCGCCCCCGTACTCGCCGCCGGTGGAGAAGCCCTGGACCATGCGCAGCACGATCAGCAGCACCGGGGCCAGCCAGCCGACCTGGTCGAAGGTCGGCAGCACGCCGATCAGGAACGTGGCACCGGACATCAGCAGGATGGTCAGCGCCAGGATGCCCTTGCGCCCGATCCGGTCCCCGAGGGGTCCCCAGACCAGTCCGCCCAGCGGCCGCACCAGGAAGGAGATCGCGAAGGTGGCCAGCGTCAGCAGCATGCCGCCCTCACCGGGGAAGAAGTGCTGGGTGATGTAGGCCGTGGCCACCGCGTAGACGCCGTAGTCGTACCACTCGGTGGCGTTGCCGAGCGCGGAGGCCGCGGTGGCCTTGCGGATGGCCGCCGCGGGGGTCTTCTTCCGGGGTGGACGGCTCGGCCTGGAGAAGCGATTGCGGACGGAGGACTGTGGTGCAGAGCTGGACACGAGTGCCGCTTCCTGTGCGATTCACCCCGTCAGGGGTGTTCCAGGGCCGACCAGGCGGTAGGCCCGGCGCACGGGGCGGCCGGGGGCGCCGGGTCGGGGCCGGGGAGGACGGCGGCCGGGATCGTGCATCGGCCACCCACCTGGGAGGTAGACGGTTGACCCTAACGGGGGCCGGGGGAGTCGGACAAATCGGGCCGGACGGTGCACAGTGGTGTCATGAACTGGGACGGAGCGGTCAACGCGCACCACGTGCTGGGGCTCATCTACCGGATGGGGCGCCAGGAATGGCTGACCGAGGACGGCTGGCGGCACCTGCGCCAGGACGGCGTCACCACGGTGATCGACCTGCGCAACGAGCCCGAACGCACCCGCCGGCCCACCGACCCCGCGGTGGGCGATGCCGCCCGGGCCGGGATCGACGTCGTGCACTGCCCGGTGGAGGACCAGGACGTGGCGGAGTACATGGCGCCGGCGCTCGCCGCCGGCGCACCGTACCCGAACCACCCGCGGTACTACCCGTCCACCCTGCGCTACTTCCCGGACCGGTTGGCCCGGGTGTTCAGCGCGATCGCGGCGGCACCGGGGGCGGTGGTGCTGCACTGCTCGGCCGGCCGGGACCGGACCGGGCTCGTGGTCACCCTGCTGCTGATGCTGGCCGGTCGGCGTGACCTGGTCCTGCCGCAGTACGACGCCGGCGCCCGGGGCATCAACGACTGGCACCGCATCAGCCCCGTGCCCCACCCCCACGAGCGGCATATGGCCGGTGCGGAACTGGAGGAGTTCCTCACCGGCCGGCTGCGGGCCCTGGAGGAGTTCGCGGACTCCCTGCCGGACGAGGGGTCGGTGGCGGCGCTGCTCCGGCGGCACGGCCTGGGCGAGGACGAACTGCAGGCGGTCCTGCGGAAGCTGGGCCGCACCGCCGGCCGGCCCGCCTGATCCGGGGCGTCGGCGCTCAGCGCTCCGGGGTCAGCGTCCGGGTGTACTGCACCTGGCCGTTCGCGTCGATCAGTTCCACGGTGAACTCCTCGCCCCCCGGGGCCACCTGTACGCGCCCGAAGAACTGCCCCGCGCCGTCGCGGGGTGATCCCATCGCCGGACCGGCCTTCTGGAAGTCCACGTGGGGACCGAAGGTGTGGTCCATCTCGTTGGGTCCGAAGGACCCGGCGTTGATGGGACCGGCCACGAACTCCCAGAACGGATGGAAGTCCGTGAATCGGGCCCGTTCGGGTGAGTAGTGGTGGGCGGCGCAGTAGTGCACGTCCCCGGTCAGGAACACGACGTTGCGGCTGCCCTGCCGCTTGATGCCGGACAGCAGCCGGGCCAGTTCGAGTTCGCGGCCCAGCGGCTGGCCGTGGTCGGCGTTGGAGATGGACTCCTGGCCCTTCCCGTCCGGGACGATGATGCCCAGCGGCAGGTCCGCCAGGATGACCTTCCAGGTGGCCTTCGAGGTCCTGAGCCCGCGCAGCAGCCACTCGAGCTGCTCCTCGCCGAGGAGGGCGGTCGCGTGCGGTTCCATGCCGTCGGTGTTCTCGCCCTTGTGCGTGCGCATGTCCAGGACGAACACGTCCAGCTGGGGGCCGCGCTCGATCCTGCGGTAGATGCGGGCCGGCTCGAGGCCGCTGCCGCGGGACATCGCCCGGTGGTCGGCGATCGGCTGGTACTCCTGCCAGGCGCGTCGACCGCGCGCGGCGAGGGTGTCGACGTCCCGGACGGTGTAGCGCTCATCGGTCAGCACCTCGCCGGCCCACCAGTTGTTGGTGGTCTCGTGGTCGTCCCACGTGGCGATGACCGGCACCTGCGCGTACATGGCCCGCACGTTGGCGTCCATCAGGTTGTAGCTGTGGCGGCCGCGGAACTCCCGCAGGGTCTCGGCCACCTTGGCCACCTCGTCGGTGACGACGTTGCGCCAGAGGGTCCCGTCGGGCTCCGTCATGGTCTCGGCGATCGGACCGTCCGCGTAGACGGTGTCACCGGCGTGCAGGAAGAAGTCGGGGTCGAACGAGCGCATCGTCTCGTAGCCGAACATGCCCCCGACGTCGGGGTTGATGCCGTAACCCTGGCCGGCGGTGTCGGCCGTCCAGACGAAGCTCTGCGCCCCGTCCGACCGGCGCCCCGGGGCGGTGCTGAACCGGCCGGTGCCGAGCTCGCTGCGGCGTCCGTGCTCGTCCTCGAAGGACAGCTCCAGGTCGAACGCGGTGCCGGACGGCAGGCCGCGGGCCTGGATGCGCGCGGTGAAGTCGGTGTCCGCGGTGGCCCACGGGCCGCGCAGGCGGATCGGTTCACCGTCCCGGCCCGCTCCATGACCACGACGCCGGCCCCGGGACCGCACGCGGTCGCCGTCGGCGTCGAGGGCGTGCAGGACCGCCTGGAGGCGGCCCTCGCCCGAGGCGCGGGACCACAGGACGGCGGAGTGGGACGTGACGTCACCGGTCTGGATCCCGGAGGGCAGGGTCAGGCGGGCCGCGGCGCGGCGTGCGGACACCGACGGGGACGCGGCCGCCGGTCCGGTGCCGAGCGTGGTGGGCAGGGTGCTGGCGAGGGCGGCCGCGGCGGCACCCTTGAGCAGGGTGCGGCGGTTCGGCGCCGGGTGGTTCTCCATGCCCACAGTGAAGCCGCGCGCCGTGAAACGCCGGTGGCCTGCGGGTGAACTCCGGCGGGCCACCGGGAGGCCGGGGACAATGGGCACGTGACTCCCTCGACCAACCCGCTGCCGATCATCGTCCCCACGCCGCGGGCGGTCGGCGTCCAGCCCCGCGCCCTGGCCACCGGGGTCGTGCTGGTCATCGGGGCCTGCGTCTCGCTGCAGTTCGGCGCGGCCGTGGCGGTGCAGCTGTTCCCGGTCCTGGGCCCCTGGGGCGTCACCACGCTGCGGCTGGGCCTTGCCGCGGTGGTGCTGCTGGGTCTGGTGCGGCCGCGGATCCGCAGCTGGACGCGCGCGCAGTGGACGGCGGTGGTCCTGTTCGGGATCTCCATGGGTGCGATGAACGGGGTCTTCTACGCCGCGATCGACCGGATCCCGCTGGGGGTCGCGGTGTCCATCGAGTTCCTGGGACCGCTGGTGCTGGCCGCCCTCCTCGCCCGGCGCTGGGTGGACGGGCTCTGGGTGGCCGTGGCCCTGGCGGGCATGGCCCTGCTCGCGGTGGACAGCGCCTCCGGGGACGAGGCGCTGGACCCGGTCGGCGTGCTCTTCGCCCTGGTCGCCGGGGCGTTCTGGATGGCCTACATCCTCACCAGCAAGCGGGTGGGGGCGCTCATGCCGGGCAGCGGGGGACTGGCCGTGGCACTGGTGGTGGCCACCGCCGTCGTGGCGCCACTGGGCGTGCCGGGGGCCGCCGGCGCGTTCGCGGACCCGGCGCTGCTGGGGCTGGGGCTCCTGGTCGCGCTGCTGTCCTCGGTGGTGCCCTACTCGCTGGAGCTCAACGCGCTGCGCCGGTTGCCACCGGCGGTGTTCAGCATCCTGCTGAGCCTGGAACCGGCCTTCGCGGCCCTGTTCGGGTGGCTGCTGCTGGGCCAGGAGTCCGGGCTGCTGCGCACCCTGGCGATCGTGCTGGTCGTCGCGGCCAGCGCCGGGGTGACGCTGACCGCGCGACGGCTCACACCCGCTGGCTCGCGCCGAGGGCGGTGAGCAGGAAGGCGTAGTCCCAGGCCCGGTCCTCCCAGGCCCGGTAGCGACCCGAGGCGCCCCCGTGGCCGCCGTCCATCTCCGTCTTCAGCACGATCGGCGAGCCCCCCGCGGCCAGCGGCGTGGACTGGTCCGAGGTGACCGTGCGGCGCAGCAGCTGGACCCACTTGGCCGGCTCCACGTACAGCACCCGGGTGTCGTTCAGCGAGGTCACGGCCGCGACGGCGGGATAGTCCACCGCCCGCACGTTCTCGTACGGGGTGTACTCGGCCATGTACCGGTACACCTCCGGGTCGGTGATCGGGTTGCCCCACTCCTCCCACTCCAGGGCGGACAACGGCAGGTCCGGGTCCAGGATGGAGGTCAGCGCGTCCACGAACGGCACCTGCGCCACGCACGCCCGGTACAGCTCGGGGGCCAGGTTCAGCACCGCGCCCATCAGCAGCCCGCCCGCCGAGCCGCCCATGCAGGCGATCCGGTCCGGGTCCACCCAGCCGGACTGCGCCACGAACCGGGTGGCGTCCACGAAGTCGGTGAAGGTGTTCTTCTTGTGCAGCTTCTTGCCGTGGTCGTACCAGGCACGGCCCAGCTCGCCCCCACCGCGCACGTGCGCCACCACGTAGACCACGCCGCGGTCCAGCAGGGACAACCGCGCCACGGACAGCCCCGGGTCCATCGAGACCTCGTAGCTGCCGTAGCCGTAGACGACGCAGGGGTTGGAACCGTCCCACTCGGTGTCCTTGCGCCGGATGACCGTCAGCGGGATCGTCACCCGCCGGTCCGTGGACTCGGCCGGCGCCCACCAGCGCTCCACGAGGTACTGCTCGGGGTCGTAGCCGGGCACCTCGACCTGGCGGCGCAGGTGCAGGGCGCCGGCCTCGCCGGCGCCCATCTCCCAGTCCAGCACCTGGGAGGGGGTCACCCAGGAGGTGTAGGACAACCGCAGGTAGGGCGACTCGTAGGGGGCCCCGGCCAGTTCGCACGAGTACAGCTCCTCGCCGAAGTCCGGCTCCACGGGCCGGCCCTGCTGGTCCGTGCCCAGCCCGGCCAGCGGCATCACGAGGGTGCGCGGGGTCGTCTGGCGGCGCACGCTCAGGGCCAGGTGCGTGGCGGTGACGGCGGCGCCGTCCACCTTGGTGGTGGCCGAGTGCTCCACGACGGTGCGCCAGGACCGCGGGTCCGTCACCGTCTCGCGGGCGGCCAGGGAGACCATGTTGTTCGGGGCGTCGGCCCCCGTGGCCAGGTCCTTGTCATGGACGATCACGTAGTGCCGCCGGCCGTCCAGGGTCACCGGGTCCACGCCGTGTAGCAGGCCGAGGGAGCGGTCCACGAGCACGCGCAGCCCGCCCAGCGGCTCCCCGGCGCCCTCGGGCAGGTCCAGGGCCCGGGTCTCGGCGAGCTCGGAATTGCCGATGGACACGACCAGCTCGGTGCGGTCGGCGGAGAGCCCGAAGCCGGACCACATCCCCGGGTCGTCCTCCTGGAACAGCAGCTGGTCCTGCTCGTTCGGCGTGCCGAGGGTGTGGGCGAGGATGCGGTAGGGACGCCAGGACTCGTCCGGGACGGTGTAGAACACTCGCGTGCCGGTGCGGTCGAAGACCACCCCGTAGGACACGTTGGGGATCTCGTCGGCCAGGTCCTCGCCGGTGCGCAGGTCCCGGACGCGCAGGGTGAAGCGCTCGTCGCCGGCATGGTCCACGGCGTAGGCCATCAGGTTCCCGTCCCGGGACACGGCCAGGCCGCCGAGGGAGAAGAAGGGCTTGCCCTCGGCCTCGGCGTTGCCGTCCAGGATGACCTCTTCGCCCTCGACCGCGACGCCCGGCTCGATGACCGGCGGGGTCCAGTCCGCGACGGCGTCACCGGTGTCCCGTGCCCGCACGCGGCACTGCACGCCGTACTGCTTGCCCTCCTCGGTGCGGGAGAAGTACCACCAGTCGTCCTTGCGGGCCGGGACGGACAGGTCCGTCTCCACCGTGTGGGCCTTGATCTCGCCGAAGATGGCCGTGCGCAGCGGCTCCTGGTCCTCGGTGACCGCGGCCGTGTAGGCGTTCTCCGCCTCCAGGTGCGCGATGACCTCGGGGGACTCCTTGTCCCGCAGCCAGTCGTAGTCGTCCGTGAAGGCCTGGCCGTGGTGCTCGCGCGGCACGGGGCGCCGCTCGGCGACCGGCGGGTGCGAGGTGGGGGCCGACGTCGTGGTGTCCGAAGAACTCATGGCCACCATTCAACCCCACGCCGGGGGCGTGGATCACAGCCCCAGCAGGCCCCGGAAAACGCCCATGCCGAAGTAGAGGACGAAGGCGGCGGCCACCACCCAGAGCAGGGGGTGCACCTCGCGGGCCCGGCCCTGGGCGGTGCGGATCACCGCGTAGGCGATCATGCCGGCGCCGATGCCGTTGGCGATCGAATAGGTGAACGGCATGAGGATGAAGGTCAGGAACGCCGGGAAGGCGGCACCCAGGTCCGTCCAGTCGATGTGCAGCACCTGCGTGGCCATCATGAAGCCCACCACCACGAGGGCCGGGGCGACCGCCTCGAAGGGCACCAGGTGGATCAGCGGGGTCAGGAACATGGCCAGCAGGAACAGCACGCCGGTCACCACGGAGGCCAGGCCGGTGCGCGCACCCTCGCCGATGCCGGTGCCGGACTCCACGAAGATCTGGTTGGCCGAGCCGGAGGCGCCGCCGCCGGCGGAGACGGCCAGGGCGTCCACCATGAGGACCCGGTTCAGGTGCGGGATCTGACCGTCCCGGGTGACGTTGCCGGCCTCGCGGGCCAGGCCCACGGACGTGCCCATGGCGTCGAAGAACACGGACAGCAGGATGACGAACACCAGCAGCAGTGCCATCAGGGGGCCGACCTGGCTGAAGGCCGCGAACAGGTCCGCCTGTCCCACGAGGGACACGTCCGGGGCGCTCCAGTCCGGGAAGGACGGGGCCACCAGGGACCAGCCGGTCGGGTTGACGTTGCCCTCGGCGTCCACCGAGGGGCCGATGTGGAACACCGCCTCGAGGATGTTCGCCAGCACGGTGGCCACCACGATCCCGATGAGGATGGCCCCGCGGGTCTTGCGGATCACGAGCACGGAGGTGACCAGCAGCCCGACGATGAACACGAGCACCGGCCAGCCCTCCAGGTCACCACCGGTGCCCAGCCCGACCGGGACGGTGGTGCCGGCGGCGTCCGGCACGCGGCGGACGAACCCGGCGTTGACGAAGCCGATCATGGCGATGAACAGGCCGATGCCCACCACGATCCCCGTCTTCAGGGCGTCCGGCACGGCGTTGAACACCGCCTGCCGGAAGCCGGTGGCCACCAGCACGGCCATGACCAGTCCGGCGATCACCACGAGTCCCATCACGGCCGGCCAGGTCAGTCCCTGGGTCGTGGCGACGGTGATGGCCACGAGCGCGTTGACGCCGAGCCCGGCGGCCAGGGCGAAGGGATGCCGGGCCCAGACGCCCATGACGATCGTCGCGATGCCGGCCACGAGCGCCGTCACGGCGGCCACCCGGCCGATGCCCAGGGTGTCCCCGTTCGCGTCCGCCCCGGAGAGCACGAGCGGGTTGAGCACGATGATGTAGCTCATCGCCAGGAAGGTCGCCAGCCCGCCGCGGATCTCCTGGGCGACGGAGGAACCGCGCCGGGAGATCATGAAGAACCGGTCGAACCCGTTGCGCGGATGGGCCGCGTCCACGGTGTTCAGGGTCCTGGGATCGGATGTCGGTGCTGCGGTATCGGGCCTGGGCATGGGGGCCATGTTAGCGGCGGCGGGCACCGCGCCGCCTACTTCCCGGGGTTCGGCCGCGCGAGAGGGAGGACCGGCCGGGCGGTAGTCTGGCCCGATGCCAGGCACGGGGTGGGTCCAGCTCTCCGCGCACGCCCACGCCCTGGCCCTGCCGGGCTGGCAGGCCAACGTGGGCCTCGTCGTCGGGACGGACCGGGCCCTGCTCGTGGACACCGGTGCCGGGCCGGTCCAGGCCGCCTGGCTGCTGGACCGCGTACGCGAGCTGACCGCCCTGCCCCTGGTGGCGGTCAACACCCACGCCCACTTCGACCACGTGTTCGGCAACGCCTACCTGGCGGACCCCGGGACCGCCGGCGTGGAACAGGTCTGGGGCCACGAGCGCGCCGCGGCCGCGCTGCGCGAGCACGGCGAGGACCAGCGGGGCGAGGTGCGTGCCCTCGAACCGGCCTTCGCCGCCGGTGAGGGGCCCCACGCGCGGATCCTGCCGCCCACGCACACCGTGGGGGACGAACCGCGGACGATCGACCTCGGCGGGGTCGGCGCCACGCTGTTCCACGTGGGCCGCGGCCATACCGACGGTGACCTGCTGGTCGGGGCCGGTGAGGTCCTGTTCGCCGGGGACCTCGTCGAGGAGGGCGCCGACCCGGCCTTCGAGGATGCCTGGCCCCGGGACTGGCCGACCGCCCTGGCCCGGATCCTCGAGCTGGCGGACCGCTACCGGGTCATCGTCCCCGGGCACGGCGCCGTCGTGGGCATGGACCACGTCCGGCGCATGCTGCACGCCATGGAGCGGGCCGTCGGCGGGGACGGTGCGGTGTACGGCGCGGAGCAGTCGGGGCACCTGGCCCGGCGGTTGTCATGACCAGGCCCCACCCGCTCGCCGCGGCGTTCCAGGTCTACGCGCCCTCGGCCGTCTACTCCGTGGGCGTCGGCGCCATCACCCCGGCCATGGCCCCCGCGGCGACCGCGTTCGGGGCCTCGGTGGCCGTGGCCGCCGCCTCCGTCACCCTCGTCGGGATCGGCTCGCTGCTGGCCAACGCGCCCGCCGCGCACCTGGCCTCCCGGGCGGGGGAGCGCAGGACCATCATCGTCTCCGCCTGGACCGGTGCGGTGGGCGCGCTGGTGGCCTGGGCCGCCGTCGCCGGCTGGCTGTCCGTGCCCGACGCCGCCGGGCTCGCCCTGTTCTTCGCCGGGCTGTTCGTCGTGGGCATGGCCGGGGCGGGGTTCAACCTGGCCCGGCAGTCCTACCTGGCGGTCGCCGTCCCGGTCAGCCACCGGGCGCGGGCGATGTCCACCCTGGGCGGCACCATCCGCATCGGCCTGTTCCTCGGGCCGTTCCTGGGCGCGGGGCTGCAGGCCCTCCTCGGCCTGCACGGGGCGTTCGCGGCCGGTGCGCTGACCATGGCCCTGGCCGCGGCGGGAAGCTTCGCCATCCGGGAGCTGCCCGTGCCGGGCCCGGTGGGCGCGGGGACCCCACCGGTCCCGCAGGCCCGGCCCACCCTGCGCTCGCTGGCCCGGGAGCACCGCCGGGTGCTGACCACCGTGGGCGTGGCCGTGATCTGCCTGTCCGCCACCCGGGCCTGCCGTTCCGCCGTCATCCCCCTGTGGGCCACCCACCTGGGGCTCTCACCCGCGGCGGCGTCCGTCATCTACGGGGTCACCGGGCTGGCGGACCTGCTGATGTTCTACCCCTCGGGGCTGCTCATGGACCGCCGCGGCCGGCGCATCGTGGCGGTGTCCTGCCTGAGCGGGCTGGGCCTGGGCATGGCCCTGATCCCGCTCACCGGCGCTCCGGGGTGGTTCACCGCGGTGGCGCTGGTGGTGGGGCTGGGCAACGGCTTCGGTTCCGGGATCGTCATGACCCTGGGCGCCGACTACTCCCCGCGGCAGGCCAGGCCCCAGTTCCTGGCCCTGTGGCGGTTGCAGGCAGACGCCGGCATCCTGGCGGGTCCGGCGATCCTCTCCGCGGTCACGGCCCTGGCGGGGCTCGCCACCGGGATCTGGGTGATCGCGGCAATCGCCGGCGCCGGGGCGGTGGTGTTCGCCCGGGCCCTGCCGCGCGGACCCGGGCCGGTGGCCTGACTCAGCGGCGCCCGGCCTGCCAGCGGAAGAAGGTCGAGAGGAACCCGAAGACCAGCAGCCCCGGTCCCACGGAGAGCAGCAGCCCGGCCAGGAAGTGCCAGCCGGAGTGCCAGTCCGGAACCGGGGTCAGGGCGGCCACACCCCCGGCGGCCTGGAAGGCCAGCCAGGCCCCGGCCGTGGCCAGCAGGCCGCCGAGCCAGAGGGCCACGTCCCAGCCGGGGTGGCCCGCCGGCCGCGGATGACGGGCGCTGGGCCTGCCCACCGTGTTCCAGCCGGGTCCCGTGCGCAGGATGACCCAGCCGGCCGCCAGCGCCCAGGCGGCGGCGACCAGGTAGGCCGCCGCCATGTCCGCCGGGCGGTGCCAGGCCTCGATGAACGTGCCCGCCCCCACCGCGGTGGCGAACAGCGCACCGATCGCGGCCGTCGCCGGACGCCACCGCGGGGCCACCATGAGGAACACGGCCAGGGCCGCGGCCGCGGCGAAGGTGGTGTGCCCCGAGGGCAGAGAGTTGCCCGTGTAGTAGGGCACCCCGTTGTCCAGCACCGGCCGGACGAACAGCACGTTCTTGAGGACCTGGGTGGTGAGGTTGGCCCCCGCGAACCCCGCCGCCGCCACCAGCGAGGCGAACCAGCGCCGGCGCCAGACCGTGAGCACCAGGAACACGGCGACCCCGACCACCCCGACGATCTGCGGCAACCGGACCAGCACCACGGTCACCGAGCCGTGCAGCGAGGCGAGCCGGTGGGTGGCGGACTCCAGGGCCATGTACTCCGCCAGCTGGCCGGTGGAGGTGCCCACGAAGGCGGTGAAGACCACCAGGAGCAGCGCGATGCAGCCGGCCAGCGCCAGCAGCCAGGCCCAGGGGTCACGGGCCGGCCGACGGGCGGACCGGACGGGCAACGTGTCGGGAACGGCAGAGGGCATGGGCTCCATTGTGGTCCAGCCGGCTGGGAGGATCCCGTCACCGGTCCGTCGACGATTCTTCGCCGGACGGTCACGCGGGCGACGGACGGGCGGTCTATCCTCGGCCCCATGTCCAACATCGCGGGGACCACTCCCGAGCACGCCGCGGCACGCCAGGCACTCGCCCTCTTCGGCTCCGTCAGCCGCCAGGAACCCATCGAGTGGGCGGGGGAGACACCCCTGGCCCCGCAACTGGCCCGGTTCTACCGCGAGGTGGGACCCGAGTGGATCGAGATCGACACCGCCGGGCTGCCCTTCCTGTTCTTCCCGCTCGAACGGCTCTGGGACGAGCAGGCCGGATACCGCTGGAACCGGAGCACCGCGGCCCGGCTGGTGGACTGGAACGAGGAGTGGACGGTGGTGGCCAAGCAGGGCGCGGACCCGTTCATCCTCGACGCGAACACCGGCCAGGTCCTCACCGCGCCCGGGGACGACGGCTGGGAGGACCGGCTGGACGACCCGGAGCCGACCTTCGACTCCCTCGAGCAGATGGCGCTGGCCCTGGCCGCCACCGGCAGCGCCTGGGCCCGGTGGGACAACCCGTTCACCGAGGACTGGACCCTGCGTCCGGAGACCACCGCCGCCGTGGTCCAGGCACTGGAGACCGTCCTCGGTGACCACGCCCGCGCCGTGGCCGTGGCCCGCAAGTTCGGGTACCACCACGCACGCTGAATAGGCTGGGGGCATGATCCCGCCCCTGCTGGCCGGGCTGTCGCTGCCCGGTGCCGACGAACTGCTGGACGGCGCCGTCGTCGTCACCCAGCCCCTGCACACCCGCTTCCGCGGCACCACCGTGCGCGAGGCGATGCTGCTGCACGGGCCGGCCGGCTGGGCCGAGTTCTCCCCGTTCCCCGAGTACGACGCGGTGGAGTCCGCCCGCTGGCTCGCCGCGGCGATCGAGGCCGGCTGGCACGGCTGGCCGGCCCCCGTGCGGGAGACCGTCCCCGTTAACGCGACCGTCCCGGCGGTCCGGCCCGGGGACGTCGGGCGCGTCCTGGAGTCCTTCGGCGCGGTCCCGGCCGTCAAGGTGAAGGTGGCCGAAGCGGGCCAGGACGTCGACGACGACGTGGCCCGGGTGGCCGAGGTGCGCCGCCTGCTGCCGGAGGCAGCCCTCCGCGTCGACGCCAACCAGGGTTGGGACCACGCGACCGCCCTGGCGGCGCTGGGCCGGCTGGCCGGGTACGGGCTCGAGTACGCCGAGCAGCCGGTGGCGGGCATCGAGGGGCTCGCCCGGCTGCGCGAGGCCCTGGACCGCGCCGGGATCGAGGTACGGCTGGCCGCCGACGAGTCCGTCCGCAAGGAGACCGACCCCGTGGCCGTCGCCCGGGCCGGGGCCGCGGACCTCGTCGTGGTCAAGGTCCAGCCCCTGGGCGGGGTGCGCCGCGCCCTCGGGATCGTGGAGGCCGCCGGTCTGGATGCGGTCGTGTCCTCGGCGCTGGACACCTCGGTGGGGATCGCCGCCGGGGTGGCGCTCGCCGCCAGCCTGCCGCGACTGCCCCACGCTTGCGGGCTGGGCACCGTGGCGCTGTTCGCCCAGGACGTCGCGGACCCGCCCTGGGTCCCCGACGCCGGCCGGCTCCGTCCCGGTCCGGCCCCCGTCCCGGTGGCGCGGGGCGCGCTGCGCGCCGGCGAGGACCGGCAGCGGTGGTGGCGGGACCGGCTCCGCGCGGCCTGGGCGGTGCTGGAGGCGGCCCGGCCGGCCTGAGCGACGTCCCGCTCACGAAGTGTTCACCGGGACGTCACCGTTTCGCGTCCGGGACGCATCCTTCGGGGTGAACGGTGGATACGCTCATCCACCACCTTGAGGAGATCTCCTTGCTGAAGCGCCAGCTGCCCATGGCCGGCCACACCCGTGGCAACCGTTCGCCCATCACCTGCCAGCTCAAGTGCGGCAACGCCTGCGCCCATGAAGCCCCCAACACCTCGGGCAACACCCACTTCCGGGACATCGCCGACGCCGCGATCTCGCGCCGCGCCGCCCTGGGCCTGGGCGGCGGACTGGCCGCCGCCGTCGTCGTGGGCGCCCAGGCCGTCTCCACCGCCCCGACCGCGGAGGCCCACGGCGGCACCCACCCGAAGGGCGGCGGCAAGCTCGAGTTCCGGGCCCTCAACGGGGTCCCCAAGACCGTGGACGATGTCACCGTGCCGGAGGGCTACGACTGGAAGGCCATCATCCGCTGGGGTGACCCGTTGTTCGCCGACTCCCCGGAGTTCGACATCACCGCCCAGACCGGTGAGTCCCAGTCCCGGCAGTTCGGCTACAACAACGACTACCTGGACGTCATCACCGACGGCCGCGACGACCGCCGTGGCTACCTGGTGTCCAACCACGAGTACACCAACGAGAACATCATGTTCTCCCCGGAGTACATCGCCTCGAACCCCGAGGACGTCGTCAACGCGGGCATCGCGGCCCACGGGATGTCCGTGGTCGAGCTCCGGCGCGAGGGCAGGGGCC
>NZ_DAOMPX010000048.1:0-17888 GCF_035445025.1 Citricoccus sp.
TGCAGATGGGCGCCAGGATCGCGCCGACCTCACGGCCGCCGTCGGTGACGACCCCGGCCACGCCGCGCGAGAGCACCGCGGCCGGTGTCTGCTGGCGACCCGCACTGCGCAGCAGCTCCGGGATGCCGGGCAGGTGCCGGGTGATCAGCGGGGTCACGGCCTCGGGCGTGCGGTCCCGCGGGCCGACCCCGGTCCCGCCGAGGGTGAGCACCACGCGTGCCCCGCCGAGGCAGGCCGCGGCGACGGCCTCGCCCACCGGCACGTCGCCGTCGGGAACCACGCGGTGGTCCAGCGGCCAGTCCGGCAGCGCCTCGGACAGCAGGGCGCGGACCGCCGCGCCGGCCGTGTCCTCAGCGGTCCCGGCCGACACCCGATCGGAGACCGTGAGGAGGTGAATCGTGTGCATGCTGCCTCCCAGGTCGCCAGTCTACGGAGGTCGTCAATGCGACGGGACCGTGGCCCGGAATCCGGCGGCCCAGTCCGGGGGCGGTAGCGTGGAAGGGTGGAACACACCTTCTCATTGCGCGCCGAATGGACCGGGAACCGGGGCACCGGGACCTCCGGATACAAGGACTACGCCCGCGACCTGGTCATCCAGGCCGAGGGACCCGGAGAACTGTCCGGATCGGCCGCCCGCGCCTTCCACGGTGACGAGGAGCGGTGGAACCCGGAGCAGTTGCTGCTGGCGGCGCTCGCGGAGTGCCACCTGCTGTCCTACATGCAGGCGGCCACCGCCGCGGGGATCGTGGTCACCGGAGCCTCCTGCCGCGCCGAGTGCGTGCTCACCTTCGGGCCCGACGGCGGTTCGGTCACCTCCGCGACCCTGTCCCCCGAGATCTGGCTCGCCGACGAGTCCCAGCGTGACGCGGCCGAGGCCCTGCACGCGAGGGCCCACGAGCAGTGCTTCATCGCCCGCTCGGTGAACTTCCCGGTGGAGATCGTCCCGCAGCAGGTCCGGCAGATGCGCCACCTGCCGGACTTCGGCAGTCGGCTCGGAGCGCCGATCGCCGTGCTCACGCCGCGTCAGGGCAAGGCACCCAGCCGGGTGACCGGCCTGGAGAACCGGCCCGGGATGATGCCGGCGCCCACGCCTCCCGCGGCGACTCCCCCCGCGGCGGCCACCGGGCCGGCGTCGGGAGCGGGTGCCGCGTCGGCCCCCGGAGGGGCGCAACCGGAGAACGCCTCGTTCTACGACCAGGTGGGCGGGCACCAGACCTTCGCGAAGCTGGCCCGCGTGTTCTACGAGGGCGTGGCCGAGGACCCGGGGTTCCGTGCGATGTACCCCGAGGAGGACCTCGGCCCGGCCGAGGACCGGTTGCGGATGTTCCTGGAGCAGTACTGGGGCGGTCCGCGCACCTACGGCGAGCAGCGCGGCCACCCCAGGCTGCGCATGCGCCACGCGCCCTTCACGATCGACTTCGCGGCCCGGGACGCCTGGCTGCGGCACATGCGGGTGGCCGTGGACTCCCTGGAGCTGGCCCCGCTGCACGAGCAGACCCTGTGGGACTACCTCGAGCGGGCCGCCCATTCCATGGTGAACTCCGTCTGAGGGGCCCGTCCCCTACAGGGCCATCGGCTGGCGGCACAGCACGAACCCGGCCGGGCTGGACAGCCGGACCCACGGGCCCGAGGTGTGGACCGTGGTGGTGCCCCCGGGGGTGAGGAAGCCCAGCCCGTGGGCGGCGAACGCGGCCCCGGCCGGCAGGAACCCGTCCCCGGCCTCCACGGAGGTGCCCCCGAGCAGCCGCCCCCACACGGCCGCGCGGGCCTGGGCGACCATCGAGGCCCCCGGGTCCTGCGGCAGTGCGGCCCCGAGCTCGCGGATCCCGTCCTGGGCAACCTGCTGGAGCTCGTCGTCCGCGACGGCGGCCACCGACGACCAGCCCGAGCGCGGCGGTGTCACGGCCGTCCACGGGGCGGCCTCGGTGACCGGGGGCAGGGTCAGGGCGGTGCGCGAGGTGGAGGTCATCCGGGCCAGGCGCTCCAGGACCGAGGACAACGGGTAGACCTCGTCCCAGCCGTCGGCGCCGGCCCGGTCCAGGCGGAAGGTCCGCAGGCCCAGCGCCACCGGCACGCGGTCCCCCAGCCCCCGGGGCTGCAGGACCGAGACCCATGCGGCCAGGACGGGGCCGACCACCTGCAGGCGCATCCCGGTGTCCGCCATGGTGCGGGCCCGGGTGGCATACCGCTCCAGGTCGGCGACGGCGTCGAGGTCCTCCAGGACGAGTTCCTGACCGGGCGCGGGCGTATCGGGTGCGGGCGTATCGGGGGCGGGCATGGCCCCCATTCTCCCATCGCCGGCCCGGGGTGAGGCCGGGGTGAGTGACAGGGATAGACTGGCGGGCAGGTTACCAACAGGTAGCCCTTCCTCGTCACGGTCGGAGGGACGGTCCATGGTGGCTGACAGGGTGCGGAGGCAACGGGGCAGGTTCCCCGAGGACCCCACGGAGGTGTTGCGCCAGGTCCTGACACTCACCGAGGACGGGCCCGATGAGGCGCGCGGGATCCGCTTCACCGGCCTCACCCCGCCCCAGGCCCGGGGACGGGTCTTCGGGGGCCAGGTGATGGCCCAGGCCCTGATGGCCGCGATCCGCACCGTCGACCCGGACCGGGCGATCCACTCGATGCACGGGTACTTCATCCGCCCCGGCGACGCCCTCAAGCCGATCTCCTTCGCGGTGGAGGACCTGCGCGACGGACGCTCGTTCTCGGTGCGCCGGGTGCAGGCGGAACAGGACGGCGTGACGATCCTGTCCCTGATCTGCTCGTTCCAGGAGCCGGCCCCGGGAATCGAGCACCAGTCCCCCATGCCCTCCGGGGTCCCGGACCCGGAATCGCTGCCGAGCACCTCCCAGCGCCTGGGCCACCTCCAGCATCCGGTGGCCCAGGAGTGGTCCTGGGCCCGCCCCTTCGACATCCGTCACGTGGACGCCCCGATCGAGGCCACCCCCGCCCGGGAGAGGGTGGCCACCAACATGGTGTGGATGAAGACGTTCTCCACCCTGGAGGGTGACGCGAACCTGCACCGCGCGGCGCTGGCCTACGTCTCGGACTACACCCTGCTCGAGCCGGTCCTGCGCCGTCACGGCCTGGCATGGGTCCGCCCCGGCATGAGCGTGGCGTCCCTGGACCATGCGATGTGGTGGCACCGGCCGGCCCGGGTGGACGAGTGGCTGCTCTACGTCCAGACCAGCCACTCCGCCCAGGGTGCCCGCGGCCTCAGCCACGGCCGGATCTACTCCCGCGAGGGTGAGCTGGTGGCCTCCGTGGCCCAGGAGGGCATGCTCCGGGTGCCCGCGGGCACCAAGTACCGGGTGCAGGGCGCCG
This sequence comes from Citricoccus sp., assembly GCF_035445025.1. Taxonomy (NCBI): domain Bacteria; kingdom Bacillati; phylum Actinomycetota; class Actinomycetes; order Micrococcales; family Micrococcaceae; genus Citricoccus; species Citricoccus sp. The sequence goes on from NZ_DAOMPX010000048.1 coordinate 3,328, forward strand.
TCCAGAACCTGTTCCTGAAGACCGCGTGGCGCCCCTCCCGATAAGCCATTACCCCCTGCCCCCGGGTACCCCTTGTGGTCTACCTTGAGGGCATGCACATGCACGCCGACATGGACACGGGCTCCGGACCGGACCGGATCCTCACCGTCGTGGGCTCCTGGGACACCCAGGTCGCCTACACGGCCGTGCACGCGGGCCATGACCTGCGGGAGGAGGTCCGGGACCTGATGGTGCTTGACGAGGCCGTCCGGTTCCGGGAGGAGGATCCCTATTCCGACCGGATCGGCGCCGGGATCGGCTCGGGCATGGTCATGCACCGGTCCAGGTTCGAGGCCGACCTCAACCGTCCCCGGAGCACCTGCGTCTGCGTCGTCCCGGAGCAGTGCTGGGGGCTCCGGGTCTGGCGGGACGGGCAACTGCCCCCGGACGTCGCCTGCCGGAGCCGGCAGGTCCACGACGCCTGGTTCGCCGAGCTCGAGCGCCGGGTCGCCCGGCTGGCGGCCCGGGGCCCGTTCGTGGTCTTCGACCTGCACACCTACAACCATCGCCGCGACGGTCCCGACGCCGCGCCCGCACCCCAGGAGGGCAACCCGGACGTCAACGTGGGCACCGGCACCCTGGACCGGCAGCCCTGGATCCCCGTGGTCGACGCGTTCATGGAGGCGCTGTCCGCACCGGTCATCCCGGCCACCGGGCGACGACTGGACGTGCGGGAGAACGTGCGGTTCTGGGGCCAGAACGAGGGACGCTGGGTCCACCGGCGGTTCCCCGACACCGCCTGCGTGCTCGCCCTGGAGTTCAAGAAGACCTTCATGGACGAATGGACCGGTGAGGTGGACGACGCCCACCTGGGCCAGCTGGCCGACGCCCTGGCCGCGACGGTGGCCCCGGTGGAGGCGGCATTGCGGGAGGTCTCGGTGCCGACGCCATGAGCAAGAAGACGGACAACAAGACCGGGAACAAGTCCGGCAACAAGGCTGCATCCAAGACCGGGAGCAAGACCGGGAGCACGTCCGGTCCCGCCTCGGATGCCAGGACGAGCGGGACGTCGGCCGGGACGCCGGGAGCTGCGAAGACGGCGCGGAAGATCACCGCCATCACTCTCGGCGACAGGACGGACGGCGTGCGGCCTCCCGGTGACCGGGACGGCATCACGGCATCTCTGCGCGACCGGGCGATCGATCACGAGCTGGCACTGGTCTCGCGGTCCTTCCGGTTCCTCCTGGACGTGACGCCCATGAACGTGGAGCAGGCCCGGGCGGAGTTCCTGGCCACCGGTGAACTGCCGGAGTTCCGGTACCGGACGCTGGAGGACGACCCGGACGTACTGCGTCAGGTGCTCAAGGACATGCCCATCCGGGACGTGGACGACCCCGTCCTCGGCACGCTGTTGCGTGAGAAGCACCGCGAGCTGGGCCTGCAGATCGAGATGCTCGAGGCGCGGGACACCGCGGATTTCATGCCCCTCAGCATCGAACTGTACGGAGCCATCACCCCGGCGTTGCGGCAGATCGCCGATCGCCTCATGAGCACGGTGACTGTGCCGGAGGGCGCCGGGAAGAGCCTGGATGCGCACGAGGTGCTGACGCTGGCCCAGGAGGAGATCGACTACTACCGGGAGCAGGATGCCGACATCGAGATGCACGCCGAGATCCGCAAGGACGTCTCCGGCGTGATGGTCTCCGGGGAGTCCCTGATCCTGGGTCCGCAGTCCAAGGTCCAGAAGGTCCGCGCCCACGCCCTGATGCAGCACGAGGTCGGCACCCATCTGGTCACCCAGGTCAACGGGGCCACCCAGCCCATCAAGGTGATGGGCACGGGGTTGTCCGGGTACGACGAGACCCAGGAGGGCCTTGCCGTGCTGGCCGAGGTGGCCAGCGGTGGACTGACCGCCTTCCGCCTGCGTCAGCTGGCCACCCGGATCATCACGGTGCACCGCATGGTCACCGGCGCCAGTTTCCGGGACGCGCACGACGCGCTCGTGGAGGAGGGGGTCCCCGCCTCCTCGGCCTTCACCACGACCATGCGTGCCTTCCGGTCCGGTGGCCTGACCAAGGACGCCATCTACCTGCGCGGCGTGCTCGACCTGATCGAGCACCTGCGCGCCGGCGGGACCCTGGACCTGTTGCTGCTGGGCAAGTTCTCGCTGCAGGACCTGCCCCTGGTGACCGACCTGAGGGACCGTGGCGTCCTGCAGCCACCCCGGCTCCAGCCGCGCTGGCTGACCGAGAGGGACTGCATCGAGCGGTTGGACCGGCTGGCGGACCTGGATGATCCGGCCGACCTGGTGAACCGTTGAGGACCCTCGGCCGGCCCGGCCGAAGGCGACCCCACTCGCTGTACCTGTTGATCGGAGGTCCATGAACATCGGATTCGTCGTCAACGACGTCGCCACCGAGAAGTCCACGTACACCACGACGCGTCTGGCGATGGCCGCCACGCAACTGGGGCACGAGGCGCTGCTGACGGGTACCGGGGACTTCTCGTACGCACCGGACGGTACCCTCTCCGTGCGGGCCCACGGCACCGCGGCGAGGAATTACCGCTCGCTGGACCGGTACCTGGCGGACGTGCAGAAGCCCCGGTCCGCCCGCCAGGTCCCCATCCAGGACTTCGACGTGGTGATGCTGCGCAATGACCCCGCCGATGACGCGAAGGAGCGTCCGTGGGCCTCCACGGCGGCCGTGGCCTTCGGCCGGTTGTTCGCCGCCAACGGCGTCCTGGTGGTCAACGACCCGCTCACCCTGGCCGGTGCCCTGTCCAAGGCCTACTTCCAGCACTTCCCCGACGTCGTGCGCCCGAGGACGCTGATCTCCCGGGACCAGCAGATGATCTCGGAGTTCATCGACGAGATGAACGGCAAGGCGGTGCTCAAGCCCCTCCAGGGTTCGGGAGGCAAGGGCGTGTTCGTGGTGGACCGCAAGGAGGCCCCGAACCGGAACCAGATCGTGGAGGCCATCGCCCGGGACGGGTACGTCGTGGCGCAGGAGTACCTGCCCGAGGCCAAGGACGGGGACGTGCGGATGATGCTCATGAACGGCACGCCCCTCCAGGTCGGCGGGAAGTACGCGGCGTTCCGCCGTCGCACCGCCAGTGGAGAGGTGCGGTCGAACATGTCGGCCGGGGGAACCGCGGAGGCCGTGCGGGTCACCGAGGAGATGCTGTACCTGGCCGAGGTGGTCCGTCCGAAGCTCATCGCGGACGGCTTGTTCCTGGTCGGCCTGGACATGGTCGGTGACAAGCTCATGGAGATCAACGTGTTCTCCCCGGGCGGCCTCGGCTCGTGCCTGCGGCTCTACGGCAAGGACTTCGCCGCCGCCGTCATCCAGGACCTCGAGCGCAAGCTGAGGGTCCGGAGTCACTACACCGAGGACCTGTGCAACGCCCGGCTGGCCACGATCTGAGACCACGCACGACGGCGGCCCCCACCTCGGTGGTGGGGGCCGCCGTCGTCGGGCGTCCGGCGTGGTGCCGGGACCGGTTCAGTCGCGGGTGAGCTTGCGGTGCGTGACCCGGTGCGGGCGCGCCGCCTCGGGGCCGAGCCGCTCGACCTTGTTCGCCTCGTAGGACTCGAAGTTGCCCTCGAACCAGTACCAGTTCGCGGGGTCCTCCTCGGTGCCCTCGTAGGCCAGCATGTGCGTGGCCACCCGGTCCAGGAACCAGCGGTCGTGCGAGATGACCACGGCGCACCCCGGGAACTCCAGCAGGGCGTTCTCCAGCGAGGTCAGGGTCTCGACGTCGAGGTCGTTGGTGGGCTCGTCGAGCAGCAGCAGGTTGCCGCCCTCCTTGAGGGTCAGTGCCAGGTTCAGGCGGTTGCGCTCACCGCCGGAGAGCACCCCGGCCTTCTTCTGCTGGTCCGGGCCCTTGAAGCCGAACGCCGAGACGTAGGCCCGCGAGGGCATCTCGACCTGGCCGACCTTGATGTAGTCCAGGCCGTCGGAGACGACCTCCCAGAGGGACTTCTCCGGGTCGATGCCTCCGCGGGACTGGTCCACGTAGGAGATCTTCACGGACTCGCCGACCTTCAGGTCGCCGTCGTCGAGGGGCTCGACGCCCACGATGGTCTTGAACAGGGTGGTCTTGCCGACGCCGTTGGGCCCGATGATCCCGACGATGCCGTTGGGCGGCAGGGAGAAGGACAGGCCATCGATCAGCACGCGGTCGCCGAAGCCCTTCTTCAGGTTCTTCGCCTCGATGACCTGGGTGCCCAGGCGCGGCCCCGGCGGGATCTGGATCTCCTCGAAGTCCAGCTTCCGGGTCTTCTCGGCCTCGGCGGCCATCTCCTCGTAGCGGGCCAGACGGGCCTTCGACTTGGCCTGGCGGCCCTTGGCGTTGGAGCGGACCCAGTCCAGTTCCTCGCTGAGCCGCTTGGCCAGCTTGGCGTCCTTCTTGCCCTGGACCTCCAGGCGGGCGCGCTTCTTCTCCAGGTAGGTCGAGTAGTTGCCCTCGTACGGGTACAGCCGGCCGCGGTCGACCTCGGCGATCCACTCGGCCACGTGGTCGAGGAAGTACCGGTCGTGGGTGATGGCGATGACGGCGCCCGGGTAGGCGGACAGGTGCCCCTCGAGCCACTGGACGGACTCGGCGTCGAGGTGGTTGGTGGGCTCGTCGAGCAGCAGCAGGTCCGGCTTCTGCAGCAGCAGCTTGCACAGGGCCACGCGACGGCGCTCACCACCGGAGAGCTTGGTGACGTCCGCGTCGGGGTCGGGCAGCTGCAGGGCGTCCATGGCCTGATCGAGCTGGGAGTCGATGTCCCAGGCGTCGGCCGCGTCGATCTCCTCCTGGAGCTTGCCCATCTCCTCCATCAGGGAGTCGAAGTCGGCATCGGGATCGGCCATCTGCTCGGAGATCTCGTTGTAGCGCTGGATCTTGCCGAGGATCTCCCCGACGCCCTCCTGCACGTTCCCGAGCACGTCCTTCTCCTCGTTGAGCGGGGGCTCCTGCAGCAGGATGCCCACCGTGTAGCCGGGTGAGAGCCTGGCCTCGCCGTTGGAGGGCTGGTCCAGCCCCGCCATGATCTTCAGGATCGTGGACTTGCCCGCACCGTTGGGGCCGACCATGCCGATCTTCGCCCCCGGATAGAAGGACATCGTCACGTCGTCCAGGATCAGCTTGTCGCCCACTTTCTTGCGGGCCTTGACCATGGTGTAGATGAATTCCGCCATTCCTCAAGGCTAGTCGGTGGCCGCCGCATTTCCCGCATCGGCCGAAGGCGGCGGCCACCGCGTACAGTCCGGCCCGCTCAGGCGAGCGTCAGGTCCCGCTCCTGCCCGGGTACCTCCGCCTCGTCGGGAGCGTCCGGCCCGTCCTCCAGGACCTCGCCGGTCGACCGGTCGACGCGGGGCTCGTCGTCCTCGCCGAACGGTCCCTCGGCCGGGGCGTCACCGGCGTCGACAACCGGTCCGCCGGCGGCGGTTGCGTCGCCCGTCCGCCCACTGGACCGGGAGAACCGGGCGGTGCCGAGGGTGAGGTCGTGGCCGATGGAGTCGGCCTCGATCTCGACGGCAGTCCCGGTCCGGTCCCCGGCCTCCCAGGGGCGGACCTTGAGCCGGCCGGTGATGATCACCGGCATGCCCTTGGCCAGGGAGGCCCCCGCGTTCAGGGCCAGCGCCCGGAACATGTTGATCGTGAACCAGTTGGTCTGCCCGTCGACCCAGGCGTTGGCCTCCCGGTCGAAGCGCCGGTCGGTGGCGGCCAGTCGGAAGTTGCCGACGGAGAAGCCTGCCTGGGCCATGCGGACCTGCGGATCGGTGGCCACGAAGCCACGGACGGTGATGTGTTCGCTCATGAGGGGGCCTTTCGGTGGACCGGCCGTGGCCGGCGAGTGAGCCGGCGTCGGCAAGTGGTCTCCGCCGCCGGGCCGGGCGTCATGCCCGGTCCTTCCCAGCACATCGCCCCGGCCGCGTCCCGCACAGGGGTCCCACCGGGGCCCGGGCACAACGCGCCGGTGACCCGTGACCTGTGGAGTTCCGTGCGGCCGGTAGAATGGCCGGGCCCAGCCCCAGTAGCTCAGTGGATAGAGCAGGAGCCTTCTAATCTCTTGGTCGGGGGTTCGACTCCCTCCTGGGGCGCCATGTGACCGGCGTGGACCGCGCGAAAGGTGGACTGTGCAGGATCCGACGATGAACGCCCGCCGCCTTCCCCGCTGGGTCATCGGCACCCAGCCGGACCGCCGGGACGGTGCGGACACCGTGGGACCCACCACCACCGCAGGCCAGTGGCTGCAGCTCGGGGCCGTGATGGCCGTGGCGGCCGTGCTCTACCTCGTCCACTCCTTCCTGCGCTTCCGCAATTTCGAGGCCAAGGGCTACGACCTCGGCATCTTCGACCAGGCGGTGCGCCAGTACGCCCTGTTCCGGGAGCCGATCGTCCCGGTCAAGGGTGTGGACTTCAACATCCTCGGCGACCACTTCCACCCGGTCCTGGCGTTGCTGGCCCCGCTGTACTGGATCTGGGACGACCCACGGGTGCTGAACATCGCCATGACGGCGCTCCTGGTCTCCACGGCCATTCCCGTCTATCTGTTCGCCCGCCGCCGGTTCTCCCACGTCATCGCGCTCACCGGCGCCGGGGCGATGCTCCTGTGGTGGCCGTTCCAGGCCATGGTCAACTGGGACTTCCACGAGATCGCCGTCGGGGTGCCGGTCATCGCCTGGGTCGTCTGGGCCATCGACGGCCGCCGGTACTGGCTGGCCACCGTGCTGGCCCTGACCCTGCTGTCCGTGCGCGAGGACATGGGCATCACCCTGCTGGCCATCGCGATGGTGCTGGCCGTCAAGCGCGCCTGGGTACCCGCCGTCGTCACCGCCGTTCTGGGCGTGGCCGGTTACGTCTTCGCCACCTCCGTGGTGATCCCCCGTTTCTCCCCGGAGGGCGAATTCGGCTACTGGCAGTTCACCGCGCTGGGGCCGGACATGGGGTCCTCGATCGCCTTCATGCTCACCCAGCCCCTCGACGCGTTCGCGGTGCTCTTCGACCACCCGCTGAAGGTCGCCCTGTGGCTGCTGCACTTCGTGGCGTTGTGGCTGCTGCCGCTCTTGTCCCCCTACACGCTGATCGGCATGCCGATCCTGGCCTCCCGGTTGTTCAACGACCGGCTCAACGTGTGGAGCCCGGTCTACCAGTACGACGCGATCCTGGCGCCGGTCTTCCTCATGGCCGCGCTGGAGGCGCTGGCGCGCATCGGGGCCTGGCGGCACGCCCGGCAGGTGCGCGCGTCCGGTCCCCCGGAACCCCCGTCCGGTCACGACGACGGCGCCCTCGCCTCGGGCGCCGGCAGTCACCGGCTGCCCCGGGCCGCGGGGGCGGGTGTACGCGGTTGGCGGGTGCCGGCCGTCTTCGTGTCCGTCCTGCTGGGCTGCGGGGTGATCGGCACCGTGCTCTTCCCGCAGGTCTTCCCGTTCCAGCGCACCGTCACCGGGGACACCTGGCAACGGACCGAGTGGGCGCGGGCCCTGGATCGCGCCGTGGGGATGATCCCGGACGACGTGTGCATCGAGGCGGCGGACAACGCGGTGCCGCACCTGGTGGACCGCACCTACGTCGGCCTGCACGGGGACATCGGCGATGACCTGGCGACCTGGATGATCATCGACACCACGGTCGAGGAGCTCGGTGGCTGGGACCCGCTGACCCCGGACCAGGCCCTGGAGCGTGCCGAGCGGCTCGGCTACGGGGTGGTCAGCGAGGACGACCACGGCATCTGGGTGCTGCACCGCGACCGGCCGGTGGATCCGGTGTGCGCGGACTACGTGCCGTAGCACCGGCGCGGGACGGGCGCGCCGTACCGTGCGGTTGATCAGGGCTTTCCGTGCCCGACGACCCCGGCCTACCCTCGGGGCGAGGAGTTCGAGCCCGCACCCCCTAGCGCGAGGACGTCCACCGTGGAATCTGCACACCCCGCACGCCGTCGGGCCGTCCCCGGCGGGCAGGGAGCACCGGAGGAGGCAGCGCCGCGGGTGCTGGTCGGATATGCCAGCGCCCACGGCTCCACGGCCGAGATCGGCCAGCGCATCGCCGAGGTGCTCGGACGCGCCGGGCTGAGGGTGGAGGTGCTGCCGCTGCAGCAGGCCCCGAGCCCGGAGGGGTATGCGGCCGTGGTGCTGGGCAGCGCCATCCACCAGCAGGAGTGGTTGCCGACGGCCGCCGGGTACATCACCCGCCATGCCCACGCCCTGCGAGCGCGTCCGGTGTGGTTGTTCAGCGTGGGCATGACCTCGGCCCTGCCCCGCTGGATCCGCCGGAGCGCCCGCGCCGGCCAGGACCGACGTCTGGCCCAGGCGCTGCGGGACCAGGCAGCTCCCCGCGGACACCTGCTGGTGTCGGGAGTGGTCACCCCCGGGCAATTCCCCCGATGGGTCAGAACCCTGTTCCGGGTGTTCGGCGCGCAGTTCGGCGACTACCGTGACTGGGCCCGCATCGAGGCCTGGGCGCAGGGCATCGCCGGGAGCCTGACGGCCGTTCCCCCGACGCACGCCTCCGGCCCCTGAGGTCGTCGAGGCCACGGGTCATCCGGTGCGGTGAGGATCCCTGTCCCATCGCGAGGGTCACCCGGGCGGAGGGAGACCGGGGTCGGCCGCGGCGGCGGCGATGATCTCCTCGGCGCGTTCCCGCACGGGGACGCCCCGCTGCCGGCTGGATTCGCGGAGCACCTGGAACGCCTGCTCTGGGCCGCACGCATGTCTGCTCATCAGCACGCCCGTGGCCTGATCGATCACGGTGTGCCTGGTCGGGGCCGGTGGCCCGTGTTCCAGCAGGTCGGGGCGACGCAACAGCCTGACGGCCAGTTCCAGCGCCCGTGACGCCTCGGCGGCGAAGCGCTTGCCCTCCATCAGTTCACGCTGGCCGAAGGCGTACGGCTGGTTGGAGTACAGGTTGAGCGCGCCCACGGCGGAGTCCCCGCCGTGCAGTGGCAGTGACAACGTCGAGAGTGCCCCCAGGGACACGGCACCCTCCCGGTAGGTGTCGAACCGGTGCTCGGTGGTGAGGTTGTCGACGAGGACGACCTGGTTGGTGCGCAGTGCGGTCAGGCACGGGCCCTCGTCGTACCGGTACTGGATCTCATCGAACCGGTAGGTGTCATCCTCGCTGCTGGCCACTGTCGCCGGATGCCCCTCGCGCACGACCGTGACGCCGACGAAGACGTCGGGGCCGAGAACGTCGGCAGCGGCATTCACCAGGGCCTGCAGGAAGCCCTCGAAGTGCTCGGTCGCCAGAACCTGTCCCCGCGCCCTGAGCGCGTGACCGGAGTCATCCTCCCCGGCGGGGTGGGTCGCGGCGCTCTGCTCAGTCATCATGACACCGGGAATCCCGGGGGTGTGAGCCCCGCGTTCGACAGCAGCGGAGGCGGCGCTCCCATGACACGCCTGGAGGGACTCCGACCGAACGATATTGGCACGGCAGGGCTCCCGCGACCAATACTCCTTCGACCGTCCCCCGGTGGTGGCTGGCGGGACGACACCGTGCAGGTGGATTCAGCCCGGTCAGGGCCTTGCCGCGGCCGCGGGAACCCTGGTAGCGGCCTGGCGCTCGGCGGCCTCGACGACGTTGGCGACCAGCATCACCCGGGTCATCGGACCGACCCCGCCGGGGTTGGGCGAGACCCACGAGGCCACCTCGGCCACGGCGGGCTCCACGTCGCCCACGGTGCGCTGACGCCCGTCCGCGTCAACCGTCAGCGAGACACCGACGTCCAGCACGATCGCTCCCGGCGCGACGTCCTCCTTCCGCACCATGTGCGCCGAACCGGCCGCGGCGATGACGACGTCGGCGCGGGAGAGTTCCCCGCGGAGGTCCTGCGTCCCGGTGTGCGCCAGCGTCACGGTGGCGTTGACGTCCTTGCGGGTCAGCACCAGCCCGGCCGGCCGGCCGATGGTCACGCCCCGGCCGATGACCAGGACCCGTCGGCCGGACAGGTCGATCCCGTGATGTCGCAGCAGCTCCACGCAACCGGCCGGCGTGCACGGCAGGGGGGACTCCAGCTGCCCGGAGACCGAGGCCACGAGACGGCCCAGGTTCACCGGGTGCAGTCCGTCCGCGTCCTTGTCCGGGGCGATCCGTTCCAGCACCCGCTGCGTGTCGATGTGCGGGGGCAGCGGCAGCTGGACGATGTATCCGGTGCAGTCCGGGTCCTGGTTGAGCTCGTCCAGCACCGCGAGCAGTTCTTCCTCCGTGACCGACTCCGGCAGGTCCCGGCGGATGGAGGCCACACCGACCTCGGCGCAGTCCCGGTGCTTGCCGGCCACGTAGGACCGCGATCCCGGATCCTCACCCACCAGCACCGTGCCCAGTCCGGGGACGAGGCCGTGCTCGGCCAGCCTGGCCACCCGCGCGGCCAGGTCCTTCTTCATCGCGGCGGCCGTCGCGCGGCCGTCCAGTACTCGGGCAGTCATGTCATGGGCCTCTCGAGGTCGTCCGTAGGGATGGGCGGGCCCGGTGGTACCGGGCCCGCCCACGTGCCAGCCCGTCGGCCGGCGTGGGTCAGGAACGCAGCTTCTCCATCGCCGGGTCCACGAGGGGTTCCTCGCTGATGGTGGCCGTGACCTCCCGGTCGAAGGTGCGGACGGTGACCTGGTCACCGACCGCCAGGTCCTCCGGGACCCACGCCAGGGCGATGGGCCGGTGCACGGTGTAGCCGAAGTCGGCGCTGGTGACGAAGCCGGCCGGCGTGCCGTCCACCAGGACCGGTTCGTGCCTGCCGGTGAGCACCGTGGTCCCGTCGTCCACGGTGAGGCAGCGCAGGGCCCGGCCCTGACCGGAGCCAGCCAGTCCGGCCCTCTCGGCCAGGGCCCGGGCGCCCACGTAACCCACCTTGTCCTTCTTGACGGCGAAGCCGAGGCCTGCCTGGTCGGGGTAGTGCCCGGTGTGCACGTCCGTGCCCCAGGACCGGTACCCCTTCTCCAGCCGCAGGCTGTTGAAGGCCCCCCGCCCGGCGGCGATGATCCCGTGGGCGGCACCGGCCTCCCAGAGGGCATCCCACAGCCGCGCCCCGTCCTCGGCGGCGGCGTAGATCTCCCATCCCAGCTCCCCCACGTAGGAGAGCCGGAGCAGGCGGACCGGGATCCCGGCGATCTGGGTCTCCACGCCCTGGAAGTACCGCAGGCCCTCGTTGGTGAGGTCCTGGTCGGTCAGCGGCTGGAGCACCGTGCGGGCGTTGGGGCCCCACAGGCCGATGCAGCAGGTGGCGTCGGTGATGTCCTCGACCGTCACCGGGCACTCCGGGTGGGCTTCGGTGAACCTCCGGGCCTGGACGGCCAGGTAGTTCGCGTCGATCCCGCCGTTGATGCCGGCCATGAACCGCTCCGGGCCGAACCGGGCCACGGTGATGTCACTGCGGATGCCCCCGGCGTCGTCCAGCATCAGCGTGTAGGCCACGGCGCCGACCTTCCGCCGCATGTTCCCGGTGGTCAGGGTGTCCAGGAAGGACTCCGCACCCTCACCGGTGATGTCCACCCGGCGCAGGGCGGTCATGTCGTACATCGCCACGTTGGTCCGGGTGGCGTGGGCCTCCGCCGCGCTGATGGGCGAGTAGTACTGACCGGACCAGGCGTCACGCTGGGGCGGCAGCCACTCGTCCGGCAGGTTCTCCAGCAGGGACGCGTTCGCCTCGTACCACTGCGGGCGCTCCCAGCCGGACGCCTCCAGGAAGAACGCCCCCAGCTCCTGCTGCCGCTCGAAGAACGGGGAGAGCCGGAGGTTCCGCGGGGAGTCCTTGGGCTGCAGGGGGTGCTTGATGTGATAGACCTCGACGAAGCTCTGGGCGGAGGTCTCCTGGATGTAGTCCTGCTCGAGCTGGACCTTCTCGAAGCGGTGCAGGTCCATCTCCCGCAGGTCGGCGTCGCTGTGACCGTCCACGATCACCTGGGCCAGGGCACGGGCCACGCCGGCCGAATGGGTGACCCAGACCGCCTCGGCCACGTACAGGCCGGACACGTTCGAGGCCTCGCCCACGAGGGAGTTGCCGTCCGGCGTGAAGGAGAAGATGCCGTTGAAGGCATCCTCCACGCTCGTCTGTCCCAGCTCGGGCAGCAGCCGCCGGCTGTCGTCCCAGGCGGGGGCGAAGTCCTCGGGGGTGAACTGGAGCCGGGAGGGCATCCGGTCGTTCTCGACGTCGACCTCCTGCGGCATCTCGTCGTAACGCACCGGGATGGGGCGGTGCCCATAGGAGCCGATACCGATCCGGGACCCGTGCTGACGGAAGTAGAGGTTGTCCTCCTGGAGCCGCAGGATGGGCAACCGGGCATTGTTGCCCGTGCCCACTGCCTCCTCCGTCTCGCCCCGCAGGGACGGCAGTGAGGTGGTCCGGACATACTGGTGGGCCATCGGCACCAGGGGAATGGTCATCCCGGCCATCTCCCCCAGCTCCGGTCCCCAGAAACCACCGGCGCAGATCACGATGTCCGCGGGGACGAACTCATCCCCGCACCTGACCCCGGTGACCTGCCCGGAGGACTCCTCGATCCCCGTGACCAGCGTGTTCTCCCGGAACACCGCACCGCGGGACTCGGCCCGCTGGCGCAGCAGCTCGACCGCCAGCAGGGAGGACGCCAGCCCGTCCGTGGGCACGTACAACCCGCCCAGCAGCAGGCTCTCATCCACCAGGGGGTGCAGCTGCTTGGCCTCCGCGGCGTCCACGACCCGAGACTCCACGCCCCAGCAGGCGTTGAAGTTGTTCCGGCGGTGCAGTTCGGCCAGCCGCTCGGGCGTGGTGGCAACCTCGAGCCCGCCCACGGGGTTGAACGCGGCCGCGCCGTCCTTGACCAGGCCGAGGAGTTTGCTCCCCGTATAGGCCGCGAGCTCGGAGAGCAGTTCCGAGGGGGTGGACTGGAAGACCAGCCCTGGAGCATGTGAGGTCGAGCCACCCGTGGAGGGGATGGGCCCGCGGTCCAGGACGGTGAGATCCGTCCAGCCCCGCTGGGTGAGTTCATCGGCCAGGTTGGCTCCGACGATGCCGGCTCCGATGACCACGACGCGCGGAGATTCCATGGTGGTGTCCAATCCTTCGGTCCCCGAGGGGATGCCATACACAAGTCATATATGAGCAACGTAGTGACACGCCTCACGTTCCGTCAAGGGGCAAAATCAGGCTGGGTGAACCTCTTGCGCGGCGGTGTGATGTGGGTTACGTTCTTCGGCATCCGTCATATATGTGTTGCATGTGGCTCTCATACGACCGTGCTCCTCGTGGCGAGCTTCCTATTGTTCGGCCTCACGGCGTCCGTCGCCTAAGGCCCCGAGACCAAGGAGAAGTCCCTCGCATGAGCGTCCCGCTGTCCATCACCCACGCGGCGTCACCCCTCGGGACGCCCCCGGCGCCCCTCGGCGGACCCGCCGGTGAACCCTCACCGGCGCCACGGCCATCATCCCGGCGGCCGGCCTCGATCCTCCTAGGCTCTATCCCACACGTGGAGATGGCCCAAGGAGCGTCGATGCACACCGTCGAGAAATCACCCAAGCGAACCACCCTGGCAGAGCGCGCGTACCAGGAGATCCGCACCCGGATCATCGACAACCGGCTCGCACCCGGGTCCCCCCTCGACGAGGAAGCGCTGATGGCCGAGTTGTCCATCGGCCGGACGCCGTTGCGCGAGGCCGTCAAGAGACTGGAATCGGAACGCCTCCTGACCATCTACTCACATCGGGGAACCTTCGTTCCCGAGGTCACCATCCGCGACCTGCGGGAGATCTCCGACGCCCGCAGGCTGCTGGAGGGCTATGCCGCCCGGCGGGCCGCACTGTCCGCCACGGAGGCGGACCGGCGGGACCTCGAGGCCTGCCTGATGGACGTGCAGTCACTGGAGCCGGGATCCTCCTCCGACCTCATGCAGGTCGATGCGCGGATCCACGAGTCGATCTACCGCGCCATGGGCAACCGCTACATCGAGGAGAGCCTCATCCAGTACTTCTCCCTGTCCATGCGGATGTGGAATCACGTCCTGCCCCGCCTGGGCACCATGGAACCCCACGTGCAGGAGCACGTGGACCTGATCCGGTCCGTCCTCGACGGGGACGCCCAGGAAGCAGAGCGCCTCGCCGCGGATCACGTGACCCATTTCGAGGACATGGTGATCGCCGCCCTCTGAGGACCGCCCAGCGGCCCTCACCCCTCACCGCCCCACCAGCTACCGGAGGCCACCCGGCCTTCCCTCACGAATAAGGTGACACGCCCCATGACCAGCACCACCACGACCGCCACGGTCCCCGCTCCCCTGCGTTCCGGGACGCGCCCCGCCTCCCCCGGCCTGGTGCTCACCCTGTCCTGCACCAACCAGAAGGGCATCGTGCACGCCGTCTCCGGCGCCCTGCTGGACGTCGACGCGTACATCACCTCTTCTCAGCAGTTCGACTCCCCCGACACCGGCACCTTCTTCATGCGCGTCGAGTTCACGACCGACACCGCCCTGACCGCCGTCCAGGACGCCCTGGCCCCGATCCGGGACCGGTTCAGCATGGACCTGCACCTGCACGAGGCGACCACCAAGACCCGCACCCTGGTCATGTGCTCCACGGACGGGCGCACCCTCAACGACCTGCTGTTCCAGCACCGGACCGGCACGCTGCCG
>NZ_DAOMPX010000049.1:0-16696 GCF_035445025.1 Citricoccus sp.
TTCGACGGTGTCCTCGATCGTCGCCACGGCGAACCGGCCGCTGAGCCAGTCCCGGTCGGGGACGCAGTCCTGCACCGGAGACCACGTGATCCGGCCGGACTCCGTGGCAGTCCTCAGCCGCCGCAGGATCTTGGTGGCGATGGGGGCCTCGAGCTCGTTCCGCTGCATGGTGGGGCGCCGATCGTTCGTCGGGGATGTCCTGGGTGGTGGAGACGTCCCGGAGGGTCCGGTCCGCCGGAGGGGTCTCAGAACACCGGCAGCCCGCCGGTCACACCCAGCACCGTTCCGGAGACGTAGCTCGCCTCGGCCGGGTTCGCCAGGAACACGTAGGCCCCGGCGAGCTCGGCGGGCTGGCCGATCCTGCCGAGCGGGGTGTCCGCGCCCATGTGGGAGACGGCCTCGGGGGTCTTGGTGGCCGGCTGCAACGGCGTCCAGACCGGTCCGGGCGCCACCGCGTTCACCCGGATGCCCTTCGGCCCGAGCTCGCCGGCGAGGTTCGCGGTGACGTTGTTCAGGGCGGCCTTCGTGGCGGCGTAGTCGATCATCGTCTCCGAGGGCTGGTAGGCCTGTACCGAGGTGGTGTTGATGATGCAGTCCCCGTGGGACAGGTGCGGCACGCACGCCCGGGTCAGCCACAGGGTGCCGTACAGGTTGGTCCGCACCGCCCGGTCCAGGTCCTCGGTCCGCAGCCCCTCGATCCCGGGCTCTCCGCGGGCCCAGTGGTAACCGGCGTTGTTGACCAGGATGTTCAGGCCGCCCAGTCCCGCGACCGCCTCCTCGGCGATCCGCCCGCATTCCTGCTCGTCCCGCAGGTCCCCGGGTACGGTCACCGCCGTGCGGCCGGCCTTGTCGATCCAGCCGACCACGTCCTGGGCGTCCTCCTCCTCCTCGGGGAGGTAGTTGATCGCCACGTCGGCACCCTCCCGCGCGAAGGCGATCGCCACGGCACGACCGATGCCCGAGTCACCGCCCGTGATCAGGGCCTTCAGCCCCTCGAGCCGGCCCCGCCCGACCCAGCTGGACTCCCCGTGGTCCGGCACCGGGTCCATGGGGGCGGTCAGCCCGGGCGGTTCCTGCTGCTGTGCCGGCATGGTCCCGTCCTGCCCGGCCATCGACTGCGCGTGCCGCGCCACCTGCGGATCCTCGTGCTGCGTCATCTCACCGCTCCCCTCAACTCACCCGAATACGGCAACGAACAGAACCGCCGTCGCTTTTGGATCAGACTATGGGGACGCCCTCTGGACCGGAATGGCCAGACCGCTCGCGTGGAGACTGATAAGCCCGAGGACCATCAGATCAAGAGGCGGTCTGATATCCGCGAACACTCTCTCGGAGCTCTTCGGCGTGGTTGTAGATGTCCACCAAGTTCGTGAGCGGAACGCGGGTCTCCGCCTTGTGTGCGTCGAAGATACCCAGGTACTTCTGAGATCGATTGAAGTGGAGGCGGGCTATGGGTTTCCGGTTGTTGTCATCCAGCAGAATTGCGAAGTAGGACTTTGCATCACGGTGCACAATACGCTCCGGACCGACCTCACTGCAGACGATGGCGCGCACGATGTGGAAGCCTTCCAGCTCTTCAACAGTGGTCTCGATTCCGTCTGCGACGACATCTATGAGATCGCGCTCGGCGATTTCCCCGCTGGTGACATTGCTGGCGAGCTCCTCGGTTGCCGCTGATGGTGAGGACTCTCCCAGCGCGGCCTTGAGACGGTCGTTGACCTGGTCCTTCAGATACTGACGGCAGGCCTTCGCGACCAAGGGGCTGAACTGGTCCCGGACCTTCTGTGTCATCGCTCCCTCATGCACCTTTGAGGCGAGGAACTTCACCCATTCCTCGTCAGGAGTCGTGAAGTAACCACCAATCACGCGTTTCAGGGCACCGATGTATTTGAGTTCTTCGGCAGCGCTGACGACCGAGTCGAGGTCAAACTCATCCTTGGAGAGTTTGCGAAGCTCCGGAATCAGTGCCTCATCAATATCATTGAGATCGAGAACCAGGAACGGCTTGGAATCCATTCTGTTGGGAGCGTCCAAGTCCGTGTAGAACTGGTATGCCTCTCCGTTGGTGAGAATGGCGATTCGCGCATTGGTCACCGCGAAGTACCTGTATAGCTGCGAGGCATGCTCGAGCGTCAGGGAACCGAGAGACTTCTTGCATTCAATGAGCATCTGCACTTCACCGTCATGGACGATCGCGTAGTCGATCTTCTCGCCCTTCTTGATGCCCACGTCAGCGGTGAACTCTGGCACCACCTCAAGAGGGTTGAACACGTCGTAGCCCAATATCGACGAGATGAACGGCATGACCAGTGCGTTCTTCGTGGCCTCTTCGGTTTCGATGACACTTTTCTGCTGTTGTAGTTTGGCCGCTAGTGAGAAAAGACGGTCAGTAAACTGCATGCTGGATCCCCCATCAAGGTGTTTGGTACACCGAGGCTATATGTCTCTGTGGACAAAACAAGGGGGGCGTCAGGGCGATATTCGAAGCCTGCGAAGTGCCGATGGCCCGCGAGCGTGATGCTTTCGCGAAAGTCTCCGGTTCGGCTTCCTCAGCAGGGGTTGGTTAAGAGTTCTGCCTGGACGTTCGCGACATTCCCCAGCCTCTCGCGGTCAGCGCCGCGACGACCACAGGGGGAGGCTGGCGGCGAGCAACAGTCCGGCGACCCCGGCGAACGTCGGCCCCGTTCCCAGGAAGGTGAAACCCAGCCCGCCGAACAGCCCGGCCAGGCCCAGGCCGCTGTCGAAGGTCATGTTCCACCCGACGCTGGCCTGGCCGCGACTGCCGGCCCGGGCGAAGGCCAGCACCAGGCTGGCGGACTGCACCGCCCCCACGCCCAGCCCCATCAGCACCAGGCAGGCCGCCAGCGCCCACCCCGGGGGCACCAGGGCCACGGTGACCAGCCCGAGCACGGTCATGACGATGCCTACGGTGTACACCGTGCCCGGGTTCCCCCGGTCGGTCAGCGCACCGGCCACCCACCGGCTCACCACCGCGGACGCCTGCATGGTGGCGATGAACAGGGCGGGATGGGCGGTGCCCCCGCCCGGGCCGAAGGCGATGACCAGCCCGTAGGCGCACATGCTCACCAGGAAGGGCAGGAGCACCGGGGCGAGCGCGGACCAGAAGGATCCCGACGCACGGTCCCTCCCCGGGGCGGGCCGCGCGGACGGCCGCGTCCCGGGCACGGAGGACCGGGAGGGGACGAACCGCAGCGCGGGCAGGGCCAGCAGCACCGCCGCGGCGGCGAACCCCCGGAACGCCTCCGGTGGCACCTGGGCGCTGAGCCACAGCCCCAACGGCGCGCCGGCAGCGGCGGCGGCAGCGGTCATGGCCCCGAACCGTCCCAGTGCCCGGCCGACCCGTTCCGGGCTCGTGACGGCGGGCACGGCAGCGGTCGCCAGGACCACGAGGACCCCGAACCCGCCGCCGACGGCCACCCCCGTGGCCAGCAGGCCCGCCGCCGGGTCCGGCACGAGGACGGCGGCACCGTGTCCGGCCGCCATCAGCAGCAATGACCCACCGATGGCCCGCTGCGGCCCCAGGCGCCGCTGCACCGCGGGAGCCGCCGGCTGGACCGCGATGACGCTGAGCATCATGACCAGCAGCAGCGCGCCACCCGTGACGGAGGACAGGCCCCGCTCCACGCTGATCGGCACCATGGTCGAGTAGCTGAGGAAGAACCCCGAGAACCCCCACAGCGCGATCCACATCAGGCCCAGCAGGGCCGGGGATCCTCGGGTCAGGGAATTCTGCGCACTCATGCCCTCACCGTAGGCAGGGCTCAGTGCAAGACTGGCCCCATGCCTGTCTTCGAGCGTCGTGTCCACCTCCCGTTCAGCCGCCGTGACGTCTTCGCCTGGTTCACCCGCCCCGGCGCCCTGGTCCGGCTCACGCCCCCGTTCGCCGGTTCGGTCCGGCGGGAGCCGGACGGGATCGACGTCGGCGCCGAGGCCCGGCTGGGCATCGGCGCCCCCGGGTCGCTGGGCCTGGGCCTGGAGTCCGCGGCCGGCCTCGCGCGCACCATCCTGCCGGTCAGCCTGCCGGCCTGGCTGGCCCCGGAGGTGCCGTGGACGGCCCGGCACACCGCCTTCGAGGACGGGACCATGTTCCGCGACGAGATGGCCTCCGGGCCCCTGCGCTCCTGGGTCCACACGCACACTTTCGAGGACGCGGCCCCCGGTGAGGCGGACACCGCCGACGGCTCTCCCGGCACCGTGATGGTGGACCACATCGAGTACGAATTGCCCGGGGCCCCCCTGTTCGGCCGCCTCGGCCAGGCCGGGCGCTCCACCGAGCACTGGACGCAGGACCACTTCGAGGCCGAGCTGGACCGCCAGTTCGCCTACCGGCACGCCCAGGTGCGTGACGACCTGGACTTCCACGCCCACCATGGCAGCGGTCAGGCCCTGACCATCGCCGTCTCGGGCGCGAGCGGACTGATCGGCACCCAGTTGACGGCCCTGTTCACCGGCGGTGGCCACCGGGTCATCCCGCTGGTGCGGCCCGGCAGCACCGCCTCCGGGAACCGGGGGCCGGCCATCTCCTGGGACCCGGCCGCCGGCAGCCTGGACCCGGACGCCCTGCGGCAGGCCGACGTCGTGGTCAACCTCTCGGGGGAGAGCATCGGCGGCCGGATGACCGAGGCCCACCGCACCGCGGTGCTGCAGTCCCGGCTGGACACCACCGGCCTGCTGGCCCGCACCCTGGCGGACCTCGCGGACGACGGCCGCACCCGGACGCTGGTCAACGGCTCCGGGGTGGGGTATTACGGGGCCGAGGCGGGCACCGGGCCGAACGGTGACGGGCTGGACGAGACCGACCCCGCCGGCACGGACTTCCTGGCCGAGGTCTGCCAGCAGTGGGAGCAGGCCACCGCCCCGGCGGCAGAGGCGGGAGTACGGACCGTGATGGTCCGCACCGGGCTGGTCCAGACCCCGGCCGGTGGCATCCTCCAGCAGGTGCTGCCGCTGTTCCTGGTCGGCGCCGGCGGCCCGATGGGCACCGGCGGGCCCTTCGGCGGCGCGGACCGGGACCCCTGGCAGAGCTGGATCTCGATCGACGACATCGTGGGGGTGTTCGCCCACGCCGCCCTGTCCGGCACCCTCACCGGTCCCGTCAACGGCGTGGCGCCGCATCCCGTGCGGGCCCGCGAGCTCGCCCAGACCCTGGGCCGGGTCCTGCACCGCCCGTCGGCGCTGCCCCTGCCGCCGGTGGCGCCGCGGATGGTGCTCGGCGAAGAGGGCAACCGCCTGCTGGTGGAGGCGGACCAGAAGGCCCGCGCGGACAAGGCCCGGGCTGACGGTTACCGGTTCCGGCACCCGGACCTGGAATCGGCCCTGCGTCACGTGCTGGGGCGGTGAGCGAGATGGGTGGCGGGAAGGACGGGAAGGAACTGGACGATGTGAAGGACCCCACGACGGGACCCGCCGTACCGCCGCCGCTGCCGGCTGTGCCCGACGCGGACTGGTCCCGGGTGCTGTGCGTCGTCGCGCACCCGGACGACATGGAGTACGGCACCTCCTCCGCCGTCGCGACCTGGACCCGGCGGGGAGTCGAGGTCTGCTACCTGCTGCTCACCGCCGGGGAGGCGGGGATGGCCGAGCCGCCGGAGGTCGTCGCGCCGCTGCGAGCCATCGAACAGCGCACGGCCTGCGCGGCGGTGGGCGTGACGGACCTGCGGATCCTGGGCCATCCAGACGGGATGCTGGAGTACGGACTGGCCCTGCGCCGGGACGTCGCCCGGGTGGTTCGCCAGGTGCGGCCCGACGCGGTGGTGACCGCGAACTTCGACGTCGAGGCCTACGGCGGGTTCAACCAGGCCGACCACCGGGCCGCCGGGCTGGCCGTGGTGGACGGCGTCCGGGACGCGGCGAACCCCTGGGTGTTCCGCGAGCTGGCCGAGGACGAGGGCCTGGCCGCCTGGCACGCCGGCGGGCTACTGGTGGCCAACCCCGCCCAGCCGACGCACGCGGTGATCGTGGACGAGGAGGCCGTGCAGGCCGCCGTCGCCTCCCTGAACAGCCACGAGGCGTACCTGCGGCACGTGGCGGACCACCCGAGGCCCGAGGAGATGATCCCGGAGATCCTGCGCGCGGGCGGTGCGGCGGCCGGCACCGAGTATGCCGCGGCCTTCCGGTACTACGGGCTCTGACGGCCGCCGGACGGCCAACCGGCAGGACGAGGACGGGGGCCGTCCGGGGCCCGGGGTGCTCGGCGCCCCGGGGATGACGGCGACGTAGGATCATGGGCATGACTTGCGGCATCCAGCACGCCGGGGACTCCCGCTGATGGCCGGAGGCAATCGCGACCCCGGCCGCACCGTCACGGACAAGGTCCTGTCCGTCCTGACCGCCTTCGAGAAGGAGCGCCGCTCCCTGGCGCTGACGGAGATCGCGGCGCTCGCGGACGTGCCCGTGAGCACTGCCCACCGCCTGGTGGGTGAGCTCACCGACTGGGGGTTCCTCTCCCGGACCCCCCAGGGCCGCTACCAGCTGGGGCTGCGCATCTGGGAACTGGCCCAGAACGTGGGGCGCCAGCTGCGAGAGACCGCCCGCCCCTTCATCCAGGACCTCTACTCGCTCACCGGGGAGACCTCCCAGCTCGCCATCCGGGACGGCAGCGAGGTGCTCTACATCGACCGCGTCTACGGCACCAAGCGCGTGCCCCGCGCCTCCCGCGTGGGCGGCCGGCTGCCGATGCACTCCACCGCGGTCGGCAAGGTCCTGCTGGCCTATGAGGAGCCCTGGGTGCTCGAGGCCTACCTCAACCTGGACCTGGAGGCCACGACCCCCCGGACCATCGTCCACCCCGGGCGCCTGGCCGCAGAGATCGCCCAGGTCCGGGAACAGGGCTTCGCCCAGACGCTGGAGGAGATCCGCGTGGGCGCCTGCTCGATCGCCGTGCCGGTCTTCCACACCGGCCGGATCGGCGCGGCCCTGGGCCTGGTCATCCCCTCGGAGCAGTCGGCCACGATGGAGAAACACCTGCCGGCCCTGCGCGCGGTCAGTGCACGGATCGAGCGGGCCACGGCCCACATCCCCCTGGAGACCCTGCTCGAGTCCCACCACCTCGCCCACCGCGACTGAGGACCCCGGACCCGCCGGCCCGCACGACCGGCCCGCTCCACCGGCCCGCACGACCGGCCCGCTCCACCGGCGCGATCCGCGGGCCCGCTCCCACCGGGCCCGCTCCCGCCCGGCCCTTTCCCCACGCCGCCTTCCCCCGCTCCGTCACGCCTCGGCCTCCCCACAGGCCGGATCCGGCGCACGCGAAGTCGTTTCCACCCAGTGGAACGACCATGACCCGCGTCACACCGCGAGGCGCAACCATGGAGTCAGGCTCGTCGCGTGATGCGGATCACCCGTCACGCGGCAGCCGCCAACTCGACAGCACGCGGCCAGACCGACGGGCCACCACCGGAGGCCACGGACAGGAGATGAGATGACCACCGAGTCAACCACCGCAGCACCGGCGGGGCAGTGCCCGTTCGGTCACGGCGGACCGGGCGCGCAGGACGCCGACGCAGCGACGCCCACCGACCACCACGGTTACCAGCCGTTCCAGATGAAGGACCCCTTCCCCTCCTACGCGGCGCTGCGCTCGGAGGAGCCGGTGATGTTCGACGAGCGGATCGGCTACTGGGTGGTCTCCCGCTACGACGACATCAAGGCGGTCTTCGACGACTGGGAGACCTTCTCCTCCGAGAACGCCCAGGCCCCGGTCCGCGAGCGCGGCCCGCTGGCCACCCAGATCATGAAGGACGGCGGCTTCACGGCCTACTCCGGCCTGTCCGCCCGCGTCCCCCCGGAGCACACCCGCATCCGGGCCATCGCCCAGAAGGCGTTCACCCCGCGCCGTTACAAGGCACTGGAGCCGGACATCCGCGCCAACGTGGTCTCCCGCCTCGAGGCCGTCGCCGCCCGCCAGGACCGCACCGGTGAGATGGTGCAGGACCTGGCCTACGAGATCCCCACCATCACCATCCTGACGCTGATCGGCGCGGACGTGTCCAAGATCGACACCTACAAGCGGTGGAGCGACTCCCGGGCCGCCATGACCTGGGGGGACCTGACGGACGAGGAGCAGGTGCCGCACGCCCACAACCTGGTCGAGTACTGGCAGGAGTGCCAGCGTCTCGTGGCCGAGGCACACGCCCACGGCGGGGACAACCTCACCGCGGACCTGGTGCGGACCCAGCAGGAGGGCGGCGAGATCTCCGACCACGAGATCGCCTCGCTGCTCTACTCCATGCTCTTCGCCGGCCACGAGACCACCACGACCCTGATCTCCAACTGCTTCCGCGTGCTGCTGGCGCACCGTGAGCAGTGGGAGGCCCTCGTCGAGGACCCGAAGAAGATCCCCGCGGCCATCGACGAGGTGCTGCGCTACTCCGGCTCGATCGTCGGCTGGCGCCGCAAGGCCCTCGCCGACGCCGAGGTGGGCGGGGTGCAGGTGAAGAAGGGCGACGGCCTGCTGCTGCTGATGGGCTCGGCCAACCGGGATGAGTCCCGGTTCGAGCACGGCGAGGACTTCGACATCACGCGGTCCAACGCCCGCGAGCACCTGTCCTTCGGTTTCGGCATCCACTACTGCCTGGGCAACATGCTCGCCAAGCTGCAGGCCAAGATCTGCCTCGAGGAGGCCGTGAAGCTGCTGCCGGGCCTGCGCCTGGACGATCCCGGTGCCGCCGACGGTGCCGGCAGCCCTGACATCGAATTCCGCGAGAACCTCTCCTTCCGCGTCCCGGTGGCCGTCCCGGTCACCTGGGCCGCCTGACCGACCAGGACTCCATCATGACGCTCAACCCCTACATCCAGTCGTTCGACGACGGCCGCGAGCCCGCCCTCGAGACCCTCGGCGGCAAGGGTGCCTCGCTGGTCTCCATGACGGCGGCCGGCATGCCGGTCCCTCCCGGGTTCGTGGTCACCACGGCCTCGTTCGACGCCTTCGTCCGCGAGGCCGGCATCACCGAGCACGTCCACACCCTGCTGGAGGGCCTGGACGCCGAGGACGTCGCCGAGGTCGACCGGGTCTCGGCGGCCATCCGCGAGGACCTGTGCAGCCGGCCGGTGCCCGAGGCCGCCCGTGCGGCCGTCGTCGAGGCCTACGCCGCGCTGATGGACGCCTGCGGCGGTGAGGTCCCGGTGGCCGTCCGGTCCTCCGCCACGGCCGAGGACCTGCCGGACGCCTCCTTCGCCGGCCAGCAGGACACCTACCTGTGGCTGACGGGCCGGGAGGCGGTCACGGAGCACATCCGCAAGTGCTGGGCCTCGCTGTACACCTCCCGCGCCATCATCTACCGGCTGAAGAACGACATCCCCAACGAGGGACTGTCCATGGCCGTGGTGGTGCAGAAGATGGTCAACGCCCGCGTGGCCGGGGTGGCCATCACCATGAACCCCGCCAACGGCGACCGGTCCAAGCTCACCATCGACGCCTCCTGGGGCGTCGGGGAGATGGTGGTCTCCGGCCAGGTCACCCCGGACAACATCCTCATGGACAAGATCACCCTGCAGGTCGTCGCCGAGCACGTGGGCGACAAGCACGCCGAACTGGTCCCGGACCCGGTCTCCCAGTCCCTGGTGGAGCGCGAGGTCCCCGCCGAGCGCGCGGACATCCGCTGCCTCACGGACGCCGAGCTGACCGCCGTCGCCCGGATGGCCAAGCGCGCCGAGAAGCACTACAAGTGCCCGCAGGACATCGAGTGGGCCCTGGACGCGGACCTGCCGGACGGGGAGAACCTGTTGCTGCTGCAGTCCCGCCCGGAGACCGTGCACTCCAACGGCAAGGGCACCGCCGGCCAGGCCGCGGCCCAGCCGACCCCGGCCACGCCCGCGGCCCCCGGTGGCTTCGACCTGAGCTCGATCACCTCCTCGCTCACCGGCATCGGCAAGTAACCCACCCACCTGACGACCCGCCCCGGATCCTTCCGGGTATCCCACGTTGGAGAGACCCATGACTGCCAAGAAGTCCTTCCCGAAGCCCTCCGAACTGCCGGTTCCCGCCGGCGCCGAGGGCTGGGAGAAGCTCTACCCCTATTACCTGACCTTCCAGGAGAAGCGGAAGGACGAGGACGACGCCAAGTTCTGGTTCTGCGACTCCCAGCACTGGCCCACCGTGTTCAAGCCCTTCGAGACGATCGGCGGGGAGTTCGCGGTCAAGTGCCTGGGCCAGTACAACGCCCGGCACCTGATGATCCCCAACGCCAACGGCATCGAGTTCCGCGTGCACCTGGGCTACCTGTACATGTCCCCCATCCCGGTCCCGGAGCAGGAGATCGCCGCGCGCGTGCCCGAGTTCCAGGCCCGCGTGGGCCACTACTTCCAGAACTGGGACACCCTGCTGGAGCAGTGGAAGAGGAAGGTCCGCGGGACCATCGACGAGATGGAGACCCTCGAGTTCAAGCCCCTGCCGGACATGGTCTCCATGGAGGACATCACCTCCGGCAAGGCCAAGGACGGCACCGAGGTGCTGCTGGAGAACTACGACCGTCTGATCCAGCTGGCCTACCAGAACTGGCAGTACCACTTCGAGTTCCTGAACCTGGGCTACATCGCCTACCTGGACTTCTTCAACTACTGCAAGGAGGTCTTTCCGGACATCCCGGACCAGTCCATCGCGACCATGGTCCAGGGCGTGGACATGGAGCTGTTCCGTCCGGACGACGAGCTCAAGGCGCTGGCCACCCTGGCCGTCGAGCTCGGCCTGCAGTCCCACTTCGCCCGCCCCGACGACGTCGAGGCCACCCTCGGTGCCATCGGCGCCGCGGACGGCGGGCAGCGGTGGCTGGACCGCTGGGCCGAGGCCCAGGACCCGTGGTTCAACTTCACCGTGGGCAACGGCTTCTACGGGCACGACAAGTACTGGAACGAGCACCTGGACATCCCGCTGGGCTACATCGCGGACTACATCCGCCGCCTGGACGAGGGCCAGACGATCATGCGCCCCACCGCCGAACTCGTCGCGGAGAAGGACCGGATCGTCGAGGAGTACCGCGAGCTGCTCGACGGCGACCAGCTGGCCGCCTTCGACGCCAAGCGCTCCCTGGCCGCGACCGCCTACCCCTACGTGGAGAACCACAACTTCTACATCGAGCACTGGACCATGGGCGTGTTCTGGCGCAAGGTCCGCGAGCTCTCCCGCACCCTGCACGGCTACGGCTTCTGGGAGCACGAGGACGACCTGCTGTACCTGCGCCGCAACGAGGTCCGGGACGTGCTCTTCGACCTGGCCACCGGCTGGGGCGTCGGCGCCCCCTCCGGACCGGTCGGCCCGGACTACTGGCCCGAGATCATCGCCGAGCGCACGGCCCTGGTCGCGGCCCTGAAGACCGCCCGCCCGGCCGCCGCCCTGAACACCCCGCCGGCCTCGATCACCGAGCCGTTCACCCGCATGCTGTGGGGCATCACCACCGAGCAGGTCGAGTCCTGGCTCGGCGCCGGGGAGGAGGGCACCGAGGGCGTGCTCAAGGGCATGGCCGCCTCCCCCGGCGTGGTGGAGGGCGTGGCCCGCGTGATCATGGACTCCGACGACCTGGCCCAGATCCAGCAGGACGAGATCCTGGTCGCCCCGGTCACGGCCCCGTCCTGGGGACCGGTCTTCGGCAAGATCAAGGCCACCGTCACGGACATCGGCGGGATGATGAGCCACGCCGCGATCGTCTGCCGCGAGTACGCCCTGCCCGCCGTCACCGGCACCGGCAGCGCCTCGACCTCCATCGTCACCGGCCAGCGGTTGCGTGTGGACGGCACCAAGGGCACCGTGACCATCCTGGACGGCCCCAACGCCGCCCCGCAGGTCGCCGGCCCCGGCGCCCACAGCCACCAGCACCCGCACGGCACCCCCGAGACGGCGGCCGCGGGAGAGCCGGCCCATGTCTGAGGTCCGTCCCGAGTCCCAGCCGGAGGCCCCGCAGCCCCCGACGCCGGCCGGCCGGCCGCGCACGGTGCTCGTCACCGGCGCCGCCGGGGGCCTGGGCCGGGCGTTCGCCGAGGGCTTCGCCGCCCGGGGTGACCGGGTCGCCGTCGCCGACATCAACCTCGACGGCGCCACCGCCACCGTGCGGTCCCTGGAGGAGTCGGGGGCCACGGCGGCCGCCTTCCAGGTGGACGTCACGGACCTGGACTCCGTGACCTCCCTGGCGCGGCAGGTGGCGCAGTTCGGGGACGGGAGCATCGACGTCGTGGTCAACAACGCGGCCATCTACGCGACCGTCACCCGCTCGCCCTTCGAGGAGATCGACCCCGCGGAGTGGGACCTGGTGATGGGGGTGAACCTCAAGGGGCCGTGGATGATGACCCGGGCCGTGAGCCCGTACCTGTCCACCGGTGCCCGCGTGGTGAACCTCTCCAGCGCCACCGTCTACTCCGGCTCCGCCCACTGGGCCCACTACGTGGCCTCCAAGGGCGGCGTGGTGGCCCTGACCCGGGTCCTCGCCAAGGAGCTCGGCGCCCGGGAGATCACCGTCAACGCCATCGCCCCCGGCTTCACCCTGACCGAGGCCAGCTACGGGCTGATGGAGGACGCCGAGACCTACGGGGTGGACCGCGGGTCCATCAAGCGGGCCTCCCGGCCCGAGGACATCGTGGGCGCCGCCCTGTTCCTGGCCTCGCCCGAGGCCGGGTACATCACCGGCCAGACCATGGTCGTCGACGGCGGCCGCCAGTTCATCTAGGAGGAATCATGCCGACCATCCACTACACCGACGCCGCAGGCTCGACCATCGACATCAACGCCAACGTGGGCGACTCCGTCATGGAGACCGCCGTGCGCAACGGCGTGCCGGGCATCGTCGCCGAGTGCGGCGGCTCCCTGTCCTGCGCGACGTGCCACGTCTTCGTCCGTGAGGACGAGGTGGAGCAGTTGCCCGAGATGAGCGAGATGGAGGACGAGATGCTCTACGGCACCACCGAGGACCGCCGGGACAACTCGCGCCTGTCCTGCCAGATCAAGGTCACCGAGGGCATGGACCTGCACGTGACCACCCCCGAGACCCAGGTCTGACCGAGCGCCCCGGCACCGCGCCGGGACCCGATCCAGGAGTTCCCATGAACACCCCCACCACCGAGCGGGCCGAGACGGGCCTGCTGATCATCGGCGCCAGCCAGGCCGGCGTCCAGCTGGCCATCTCCCTGCGCGGCACCGGCTTCGACGAGCACATCACCCTGCTGGGCGAGGAGGACCACCGCCCCTACCAGCGCCCCGCCCTGTCCAAGGAGTTCCTGCAGGACAAGGTCGACAAGGAGAACCTGATCTTCCGGTCCCAGGAGTACTGGGACGAGCACGACATCGAGCTCGTCAAGGGCGCCCGGATCGAGCGGATCGAGAAGAGCACCGCTGCAGACGGTACCCAGGACGGTGCCGGAGTGGCCGTCGCCGCCGACGGCACCCGCCATCCGTTCCGCCGCCTCGCCCTGGCCGTCGGCGCCCGGGCCCGGCGACTGGAGATCGAGGGCGCGGAGCTGGACGGCGTGGTCTACCTGCGCAGCGCCGACGACGCCCTGGAGCTCAAGGCCCGGCTGGGCGACGTCCAGGACGCCGTGGTGGTCGGCGGCGGGTTCATCGGGCTGGAGGCGGCCTGTTCCCTGCACGGGATGGGCAAGAACGTCACCGTGATGGAGTACGGCCCCCGCCTGGTCGGCCGGGCCGTGGGCGAGGACACCTCCGAGTACTTCCTGCAGGCCCACCGGGGCCGCGGCATCGACATCCGGCTGGGCGCCCGCATGACGCGCTTCGTGGAGGGCACCGGTGAGCGCGCCGGGACGGTCGCCGGCGTGGAGCTGGAGGACGGCACGGTGGTGGACGCCCAGCTGGTGCTCGTGGGCATCGGCGTCGTCCCGAACACCGAGCTGGCCGAGCAGATGGGCCTGGCGGTGGACAACGGGATCGTGGTGGACCGCCACGCGGTCGCCTCGGACGGGACCACTGTGGCCGTCGGGGACGTGGCCAACATGCCGAATCCGCTGCCCGGCGCCCCCGAAGGCGAGCGGATCCGGCTGGAGAGCGTGAACAACGCGATCGAGCACGCCAAGATCGCCGCCTACTCCCTCACCGGGCGCCGGGAGGAGTACGCGGGCATCCCGTGGTTCTGGTCCAACCAGGCCGACCTGAAGCTGCAGATCGCCGGGCTCACCCTCGGCTACGACTCCACCGTGGTGCGGCGGGACGACGCCAAGGGCAAGTTCTCGGTGCTGTACTACCGCGACGGCCAGGTCATCGCCGCCGACTGCGTCAACGCCCCGCTGGACTTCATGGCCGTGCGCAGCGCCCTCGGCAAGGGACAGAACATCCCCGCCGGGGCCGCCGCGGACCCCGCCGTCCCGCTCAAGTCCCTCGTGGTGGACCGGAACGTCCAGGAGGTCTCCGCATGAACCCCACCGACCAGCGGGCCGCGCGGGCCGGCCAGTCCCGGCAGGACCACCCCGCCTGGGAGGCGGCCGATCCCGGCCAGCACGCCCGGGACCCGCGCGCCGTGGCCTTCACCGAGGCCTACCCCGAGCGCCCCATCCCCGCCACCGGACCGGTGGACACGGCGCCCATCTCCACCTCCCCGGCCGTGGGCCTGGAGGCGCTGTGGGCGGCGATCGAACCGGAGTCCCGGACCCGGTCCAACGACATCCACCTGCCGACCTCCACCGCCTACGCCCAGCGACTGTGCGACGCCTACCCGCAGGCCGACCGCGAGCTCGTGCTGGCCACGATCATCCTGCACGACACCGGCTGGGCCCACGTGGACGAGTCCCGGATCATCTCCGAGGGCTTCCAGGGGGACTGGCGCAAGGCCGCCATCCGCTACGAGCACGAGGCCAGGGGCTGTGACGTGGCCCGCCGCGTCCTGCCCGGGCTCGGCTACGGCGCGGAGTTCGTGGATCGGGTCTGCGAGATCATCGACGGCCATGACACCCGCCAGGTCGCCTTCTCCCTCGAGGACGCGCTGGTGCGCGACGCCGACCGGTTGTGGCGCTTCGACATCACCGGGGTGTGCGTGTCCTCCTCGTGGTTCGGGATGAACCCGGCCACCTACACCGACCGGCTCGACCGGGAGATCCTGCCCGAACTGATCACCGGGGCGGCCGTGCAGATGGCCAGCACCGACCTGGCCCGCACCCGCGGCCTGCTGCGCACGGAGGTGCTGCGATGAGCACGACTGCCGACGTCCCCGCCCGTCCCCGCGCCGCGACCGACGCCAAGGCCCGCCGCGCCGCCCTGGAGTTGCCGTACACGCACGTGGACGACTTCTTCATCAACGGCGCCTACGTCCCCGCCGCCGCCCCGGAGCGCACCCCGGTCACCGACCCGGCGACCGGTGAGGTCTGGGGCTCGGTCCCGGCGGCCACCGGCGCGGAGCTGGACGCCGCCGTCGGGTCCGCCCGGGCGGCGCTGTCCGGCTGGGGGGCGCTGAGCGCCGCCGAGCGCGCGCGGTACCTGGTGCGGATCGCGGAGGAGATCGAGGCCCGCGCCGAGCCGCTGGCCCTGACCAACACCCGGGAGAACGGCTCGCCGATCTCCGAGACCCGCGGCGCCGCGGCCAACGCGGCGGGCATCTTCCGCTATTTCGCCACCCTCGCGGACTGGCTGGACCACGACGACGTCCGGCCCTTCCCCGCCGGCGGCGCGGAGTCCGTGGTGGACAAGGACCCGGTGGGGGTGTGCGCGCTGATCGCCCCGTGGAACTTCCCCATCAACCTGGTGGTCATCAAGCTGGCTCCGGCCCTGCTGGCCGGCTGCACCGTGGTCATCAAGCCGGCCTCCCCCACGCCGCTTTCCCTGCGCTTCGTCATCGACGCGGTGCAGGCCGCAGGGGTGCCGGCCGGCGTCGTGAACCTGCTGACCGGTCCGGGACGGTTCGGGGACGCCCTGGTGCGCCACCCGGGCGTGGACAAGGTCGCGTTCACCGGGTCCACCCCGGTGGGCCGGAAGATCGCCGCGGCGTGCGGCGAGCTGCTCCGCCCGGTGACCCTGGAACTGGGCGGGAAGTCCTCGGCGATCGTGCTGCCGGACGCCGACCTGGACGCCATGTCCGCCGTGCTGGTGCGCTCCTGCATGCGCAACACCGGCCAGACCTGCTACATCTCCACCCGCATCATCGCCCCGGCCTCCCGGTACGAGGAGGTCGTGCGGATGGTCGGCGAGACGATCGCGGCAGGCCGTCAGGGGGATCCCCTGGACGAGGCCACCGTGTTCGGGCCGGTGGCCACCCGCTCGCAGTACGAGACGGTCATGGAGTACGTGGACTCCGCCCACGCCGAGGGTGCCCGCGCGGTGACCGGCGGTGCCGCGGTGCCGGGCGGATCGCTCGGGGCCGGGCTGGAGGAGGGCGTGTTCGTCCAGCCCACGGTGTTCGCGGACGTCACCGCGGACATGCGGATCTCGCGGGAGGAGATCTTCGGTCCCGTGATCTCGGTGCTGAGGTACGACGACGCCGGCGGTTCCGGTGACTGGTCCGCCGACGAGGCCGTCGAGCTGGCCAACAACACCGAGTTCGGCCTGGGCGGGATCGTGTTCGGCGCCGACGAGGAGCGGGCCCTGGAGGTGGCCCGCCGGGTGGACTCCGGGTCCGTGGGGATCAACTTCTTCGGGTCCAACCACTCCGCGCCGTTCGGGGGCCGGCATGACTCCGGCATGGGCGTGGAGTACGGGCTCGAGGGGCTCAGCGCCTACCTGAGCTACAAGTCCATCCACCGCCGGGCCCGCTGA
>NZ_DAOMPX010000050.1:0-16503 GCF_035445025.1 Citricoccus sp.
CCGACGGTGGGCTCACTGAACTGCGGGTGCTGACCGAGCCAGGCCACCGGCCGCCCCCGCAGTCCCTCGGTCACTCCGGTGGCGTGGGCCTCACCCGAGCGCAGCACGCCGGCCAGGGCGGTGAGCACCGTGGTCTTGCCGGTGCCGCTCGGGCCGCCCAGCACGGTGGTGGTCCCGGGGGTGAGGTCGAGGTCGAGGCCGTCGACGACCGCCGGGAACGTCCCGCCGTCGGGATCCCGGTAGGCCAGGGCGAGCCCGCGGACCCGCACGCGGTCCCCGTCGTCGGCCGCACCGCGGGCCTCCCGGTCCGCCAGCGAGGCCGGCACCGGCCGGTCCGTCTCGGCCCGGGCGCGGCGCAACGCCTCCACCCCGTCCTCCGAGGCGTGGTGGGCGGAGCCGATGTCCCGGAACGGCAGGTACACCTCCGGGGCGAGGATCAGCACCAGCAGGCCCGTGTAGAGGTCCAGCTGCCCGTAGACGAGCCGCACCCCGATGAACACCGCGATCAGCGCCACGGACAGGGTGCTGATCAGCTCGAGGGCGAAGCCGGACATGAACGCGGTTCTCAGGGTGGTCATCGTGGTGGACCGGTACCGCTCGGCCACCCCGGCCAGCGCCTGCCGCTGGGTTCCGGCGCGGCGCAGGCCCACCAGCACGGGCAGTCCACGGGCCAGCTCGAGCAGGTGGTGGGAGAGCCGGTCGAGCCCCTCGGCGGCCTGCTGGACCCGGTCCTCGGTATACCGGCCGATCAGGACCATGAACAGCGGGATCAGCGGGATGGTGAGGACGAGCACCAGGGCGGACACCCAGTCGTGGGCGAGGATCCACACGCCGAGCACGAGGGGCGCCACCGCGGCCGTGAGCAGTGCCGGCAGGTACTGCGTGAAGTACTTGTCCAGGCCGTCCAGGCCGGTGGCGGCCAGCACGGAGTCCTCCCCGGCGCGCTCGGCCTCCGCTCCGGCGACCGCCAGGCGGTGCCGGACGAGTCCGTGGCGCAGCTCCTCCTTGGCGCCCAGGGCGGCACGGCGGGAGAAGACCTGCTGGCCCCAGGTCGCCAGGGCCCGCGCGAGCACGCCCGCCAGGCCCAGGGCCACCGTGACCGCGAAGTCGCCGGTGGCGGCGGCCGCGGTGAGCCCGTGGGCGGCCGGGTCGAAGGACGCCGGGTCCGGGCGGAACAGCAGTCCCGCGAGATTGCCACTCTGCGGGGCGGGCAGCAGCTCGGCCAGGTGGGCGATCCCGCGGGCCAGCCCGACGGCCAGCAGGATCCA
Organism: Citricoccus sp.; assembly: GCF_035445025.1. Classification (NCBI taxonomy): domain Bacteria; kingdom Bacillati; phylum Actinomycetota; class Actinomycetes; order Micrococcales; family Micrococcaceae; genus Citricoccus; species Citricoccus sp. The sequence continues at coordinate 1,269 of NZ_DAOMPX010000050.1, forward strand.
GCCGGCGGCCTTCACGCCGGCGAGCAGCGCCAGGACGGCGAGCGCGCGCCGCCCGGACCTCGAGGTCGGCAGTTCTGGTCTCAGACCGGCGTCACCACGTGCGACTCGGGGATGTGCCTCTCGTGCAGCCGCCGCCGGAACACCCAGTAGACGAAGGCCGAATAGGCCAGCACGATCGGCACCATCACCACGGCGACCCAGGACATGACGGTGAGCGTGTAGTCCGAGGAGGAGGCGTTGAAGGCCGTGAGGTGGTGGCTCGGGTCGATCGTGGAGGGCAGCACCACCGGGAACACCGCCAGGAAGACGGACGCGGCGCCGGCCGCCATCGAGCCCGCCAGTGCGGTGAAGGCCCAGCCCTCACGCCGGATGCGGGCCGCGCGCCAGGCGACCATCCCGGCGAACAGGGCGGCGGCGAGCAGGACCCAGGGCAGGGCGTCCGGCTGGCGCAGGGCCACCAGCACGCCCCAGGCCGCCGAGGGCAGGAGGTACAGGGGCAGGTACCGGCTCAGGTGGTGGTGCGCGGCCGCGCGCGGGCTGCCCTCGGTCTTCAGCCCGAGGTAGGCCCAGCCCATGGCGAGGGCGAACCCGACGGCGGCCAGGCCGCCGGCGATGCCCTCCCAGGACAGCCAGGCGAAGGGTCCGCCGACCCGGTCGCCGTTGGCGTCCAGGGGCATCCCGGTGGTCGTCACGGCCAGCATGAGCCCGATGCTGAACGCGGCGACGGCCGAACCACCGGCCATGCACCAGTCCCAGGCGGTCCGGGCCCGGGCGGTGCGGGACTTGCCCCGGTACTCGATGGACACCGCCCGCAGGATCAGCGCCAGCAGGGTGAGGGTCAGGGGCAGGTAGAGCCCGGCGAACAGCGAGGCGTACCAGTGGGGGAAGGCGGCGAACATGGCACCGGCCGCGGTGATCAGCCACACCTCGTTGCCGTCCCAGACGGGGCCGATGGTGTTGAGCATGACGCGTCGCTGGCTCTCGTTGCGCGCCCACCCCTTCATGAGCATGCCGACGCCGAGGTCGAAGCCGTCCAGGACCAGGTACCCGGTCCACAGCACGGCGATCAGGACGAACCAGAAGGCGGGGAGGAAATCCATGGTCTGTCTACCTCTCAGTACGCGAAGGCCAGGACGTCGTCGGCATGGCGGCCGCCGTCACCGGACGGGTCGCCGGGGCCTTCCGGTCCGTCGTGGCCGTCGTGCTCGTCCGCGGTCAGCTCGGGCATCCCGGCCGGCACCCCGCCCTGGACGTAGCGGGTGAGCAGGATGACCTCGACCACCATGAGCACGGCGTAGACGAGGCTCAGCACGACGAGCGAGAACATCACCTCCCCGGCGGAGACCCCCGGTGAGACCGCGGCCGCGGTGTACATCCAGACCTGGTCGATGCCCGTGGGATCGGGGTTGGGCACCACGACGAAGGGCTGGCGGCCCATCTCGGTGAAGATCCATCCGGCGGCGTTGGCACCGAAGGGGGCCAGGATCCCGAAAACGGCCAGGCGCATCAGCGGCCTGCTCAGCGGCACGGTGCCCTTGCGCGTGACCCACAGGGCGAGGGCCGCGGCCAGGGCGGCCAGTCCGCCGAAGGTGATCATGATCCGGAAGCCCCAGTAAGTGACCTCCATGACCGGCAGGTAGTCGATCTCCATCCCGGCGCGCTCGCCGTAGATCGGGTCGTCGGGCAGGTGGGTGCCGTACTGCTCCTGGTACTGAGGGATCAGCGTGTTGACGCCCGGCACATCGGTGGTGAAGTCGTTGTGGGCCAGGAAGGACAGCAGGCCGGGGATCTCGAAGACGCCGACGATGTCGTCGCAACTGGTCGCGCCCTCGCTGCGCAGGTCGGCGACGGAGAGCACGGAGAAGCCGGTGCCGTCGTGGCAGGCGGCCTCGGCGGCGGCCATCTTCATCGGTTGCTGCTGGATCATCAGCTGGGCCTGGGCATGGCCGGTGAACGCGGTGCCCAGGAAGCCGACGATCGCGATCCAGGCCCCCCAGCGCAGCGAGCCCCACCAGACCCGGTAGTCGGTCTCGTCCCGGGCGCGGGAGCCGGTGCTGCCGACGACGACCGTGCCGTCGGGCTGCACGGTGTCGATGCCCTGCTCGCGGCGCTTCCACAGGTGGAACCAGGCGATGCCCAGCAGGAAGGCGCCCGCCACGGAGACGGCGCCGAAGATCGTGTGCGGGAAGTGCACCAGCAGGGTGTTGTTGGTCAGCACCGCCCAGATGTCGTTCATCACGGGGCGGCCGTCCACCATCTCGACACCGACCGGGTGCTGCATCCACGAGTTCGCCGCGAGGATGAAGTAGGCGGAGAACACGGACCCGATGACGGCGGCCCAGATGGCCGAGAGGTGGATCCTCGCCGGCAGGCGCTTCCACCCGAAGATCCACAGGCCGAGGAACACGGACTCCAGGAAGAAGGCCACGAGGGCCTCCATGGCCAGCGGCGCGCCGAAGACGTCGCCCACGAACCGGGAGTACTCGGACCAGGCCATGCCGAACTGGAACTCCTGGACGATGCCGGTGGCCACGCCCATGATGAAGTTGATGAGGAAGAGCTTGCCCCAGAACTTCGTCATCCGCAGGTACTGCTCCCGGCCCGTGCGGTGCCACACGGTCTGCAGGGTGGCCACGACCAGCCCGAGGCCGATCGTGAGGGGCACCATCATGAAGTGGTAGACGGTGGTGATGCCGAATTGCCAGCGGGCGATGTCCAGGGGATCCACGTGGGCGCCTTTCCCGGCCGCCTCGGCGGGGACGCCGTGGCACAGCCGGATACCGAAGTCTTCTACAGCCTGTAGAAATCGAGGATAGCGGTCTTTTCTACGTGCTGTAGAATATGTCCTGTCCGGACGTGACCAGGCGGTGTGGATCGCCTTCCCGTTCCGGTACCGCGCGCCGCCGAGGCCCGCGGGAGCGAGGAACCGATGACGAGACGAGGAGACCGCAGTGGCCCTGGGTGACCTGGAACGGTCCGTGATGGACCTGCTGTGGGACCGCCCCGGCCCCCATACGGCCAACGAGGTCCGCGACACGCTGGCCGGGGACCTGGCCGTGACCACGGTGCTCACCGTGCTGTCCCGCCTGGAGAAGAAGGGGCTGGTCCAGCGCGACGGCGGGCGCCGCCCCCACCGGTACGGCGCCGTGTCCTCCCGCGAGGACCACACCGTCGGCCTGCTCAACGAGGTCCTGGGCTCCGTGCCCGACCGCCAGGCCGTACTGGCCCGCTTCCTGGGCGGCATCGGCCCGGACGAGGCCGCTGCCGTCCGCCGGCTTCTCGGGGACTGACCGGTCCACGACACGCGCCCACCCCGACGGGGCACGGTGCGCCCTAGACTTCCCTCGTGTCCGTCCTGCTGCTCGCCACGCTGGCCGTGGCCCTGGCCTGGCCGGTCCCGGTCCTGCTCGACCGCGCCCGCTGGGTCCGGCGCGCGCCGGGGACCGCCATGGTGTTGTGGCAGGCCGTGGCCCTGGCCGGCGGTCTGTCCCTGATCGGCACGCCCCTGGCCTGGGGGCTGGGTCCCTTCGGCGACCACCTCGGTGAGTCCCTGCCGGCCTTCGTGGCCGCCCTGTCCGACGGAACCTGGGTGGACCGGCTCGAGGAGGACGTCTGGATGCCGGCCCGCATCGCGGCCGTGACCGGTGCCGTGCTGCTGGCGGGCCACCTCGTGCTGACCCTGGCGGTCACGGCCTGGCGGACCGTCACGCAGCGGCGCCGCCACCGCCAGATGGTCGAACTGCTCGCCACGCCTCCCGCCGAACGCACGGTGGAGCAGGCCCACACCCGCGTGCTCCCCCACGACGTCCCCCTGGCGTACTGCCTGCCCGGACTGAACGGGTCGCTGACCGTGCTCTCCCAGGGGCTGATCGACCAGCTCTCCGAGCGCGAGGTGAACGCCGTCGTCGCCCATGAGCGGGCCCACCTGCGCCAGCGCCACGACCTGTTGCGGCTCGCCTTCGAGTCCTGGCACCGCGCCGTGGCGTGGGTGCCGGCCACGGCCACGGCCCGCCGCGCGGTGGCGCAGCTGACCGAGATGCTCGCCGACGACGCGGCGCTGAAGTCCCATGACCGCACCGACCTGGTGCGCGCCATCGTCCTGACCGGGGAGGCGGAGGGTGTCGCCCGCGGGACGGCCGGGACCGACGCCGGTCGCACGGTGCCGAACGTGCAGGAGGACGGCTCGGTGCCGCTGACCCTGCGGTTCTACCGCCTGCTCGACCCCGTGCCGCCCCTGTCCCTGACGGTCCGGCTGGGCGTCATCGTCACGGCCCTGGGGCTGATGGCCCTTCCCGTGGTGCTGCTGGCGTAAAGGTGGACGGCCTCTCCCGCCGCACCCCATCCCGTGGTTCGATAAGCTGGGATGTCGGTGGCCCTCGCCGCCGATGACCCAGCAGCCCACCGACCCCCCGAACGGACCAGGCCCATAGTGCAAGGCAACGCGATCTTCCGTCACTCCAACGCTTCCCTCCTGTCCGTGACGGAAGTGCTGGCTCCTGTCACGGTGACGAGCGATCAGATCGATGACGAGCTGGCCGGCGTGCTCAAGCGCCTGCGCCTGCCGCGCGGACTGCTGCAGCGCGTGGCCGGGGTGGAGGCCCGCCGCAACTGGGAGCACCCGGGCCACTTCCAGGACGGCGCCGCCGAGGCCGGCAGGCGCGCCCTGGCCGCGGCCGGAGTGCGTCCGGACCAGGTGGGGCTGATGGTGAACACCTCGGTGACCCGGGAGACGCTCGAGCCCTCCGTGGCGGTGCGCATCCACCACGAGATGGGCCTGCCCACCTCGGCCACCAACTTCGACATCACCAACGCGTGCCTCGGCTTCGTGAACGGCCTGGTGCTGGCCGCCTCCCTGATCGACGCCGGCCAGATCGACTACGCCGTCGTCGTCGCCGGTGAGGACTCCGGCAAGGTCCAGCAGGCCACCCTGGAGAACCTCAAGGACGCCGCGGTGGACCGGGGCAGCTTCATGGAGCAATTCGCCTCACTGACCCTGGGCTCCGGTGCCTCCGCCGCCGTCGTGGGCCGGACCGACCTGCACCCGGAGGGCCATCGCATCCTGCGCGGCATCACCCGCGCCGGCACCGATCACCACGACCTCTGCGTGGGGGACCACAAGGGGATGTTCACCGACTCGACCGCCCTGCTGCGGGACGGCCTCGAGCTGGTCATGGACGCCTGGAACGAGGTCCCGGCCGACTGGGGCTGGTCGGACATGGACCGCTATGTCACCCACCAGGTCTCGCGCCTGCACACCGACTCCATCACCGAGGCCGCGGGCCTGGACCCGGACCGGTTCCCGGTGACGTTCCCCGAGCTGGGCAACGTGGGCCCCGCCTCCCTGCCGATCACCCTCGCCCGCGAGGCCGGCTCCCTCTCCGCCGGGGACCGGGTGCTGTGCATGGGAGTGGGGTCCGGGCTCAACACGGCCATGCTGGAGATCAGCTGGTGAGGGTTCCCGCCTCCCCCGCTGCCCTGCCCGACACCCACGCCCCCGCGGCCCCCGCCGGCCTTCCCGGGTGGGACCCGGCCTGGAGCCGCCTCGTCACCGTGCGGACCTTCGACGGCGACCGGACCCTGCACGTCCTGGACACCGGCGACGTCCTCGCCGAGGCCGGGCTGAGACCCGACGGGATCATCCTGGCGGTCCACGGCAATCCCACCTGGTCCTACCTGTGGCGTTCCCTGGCGGCCGCCACCCTCGACGCCGCCCGGTCCGGGGACGGACCGGTATGGCGCGTCGTGGCCCCGGACCAGCTGGACATGGGCTTCTCCGAGCGCCTCGCCCACGGCCGGCTCCCGCGGCCCTCCGCGGCCGGGACGGCACCGCTCGGTGACGACGCCGGCTACCGGACCCTGGGCGGGCGGATCGCCGACCTCGACGCCCTCGTCACCACCCTCGGACTGGACGCCGCGGCCCGGTCCGGACAGTCGCTGCTCACCCTCGGCCACGACTGGGGCGGTGTGGTCTCCCTGGGCTGGGCGGGCCGCAACCAGGACCTGGTGGACGGGGCCATGACCCTGAACACCGCCGTGCACCGGGACCCCGCCGAGCCCCTCCCCGCTCCCCTGCGGGCGGCCCTGGCCGGGCCCCTGCTGCCCGGGTCCACCGTGGCCACCGACGCGTTCCTGAAGGTCACCACCTCCCTCGGGAACCCGCCCCTGGACTCCGGGGTCCGGGCCGCCTACCACCTGCCCTACCGTTCCGCCGACCGGCGCGGCGGCATCGGCGGGTTCGTCGCGGACATCCCCGTGGGACCCGCGCACGGCTCGCACGAGGAACTGCAGCGCGTCTCCCGCGACCTGGCCGCGTTCCAGAAGCCGGCCCTCATCCTCTGGGGACCGCAGGACCCGGTCTTCCTCGACCGTTACCTCGCCGACCTGCTCGAGCGGCTCCCGCAGGCCGACCTGCACCGCTTCGAGACCGCCGGCCACCTGCTCGCCGAGGACGTGGACATCGCCGGCCCCATCCTGCGCTGGGCCCGGGGCGTGCTGGATCCCTCCGCCGTGCCGGCCCCGGTGGAGCGGGACGGGGACTACCGCCCGCTGTGGTCCTTCCTCGACGTGTGGCGCCAGGAACCGGCCACGGCGCTGGTGGACATGGCCGGCGCCTCCCGGCCCCCCGTGAGCTGGAGCCGGCTGGCCGGCGTGGTCGACGCCATGGCCGTGGGCCTCGTGCGCCTGGGCGTGAGGCCTGGAGACCGGGTCTCGATGATGGTCACCCCCGGACTCGACCTCACCGCGGCGCTCTACGCGTGCCTGCGCATCGGTGCCGTCGTGGTCGTGGCCGACGCCGGCCTGGGCGTCCCAGGCATGACCCGCGCCGTCCGGGCCGCCCGGCCGGACTGGATCATCGGGATGACGCCCGGGCTCACCGTGGCCCGGGCACAGGACTGGCCCGGGCGACGGATCTCGGTGTCGACCCTGCCCGCCCCGCTGGCCGCGGCGCTGCGCGTCGAGGACAGCCTGTACCGGATGGCCGCCGCGCACGCGGGACGGCGCTACGCCGACGGGGACGCCGGGCCGGTCCACGAGCCGGCCGCCGACGACCCGGCCGCGGTCCTCTACACCTCCGGGTCCACGGGACCGGCCAAGGGCGTGGTGTACACCCACGGCCGGCTGTCCGCCCTGTCCGGACTGTTGCGCGACGTGTTCGACGTCCGCCCGGGATCCAGCCTGCTGGCCGGGTTCGCGCCCTTCGCCCTGCTGGGACCGGCCATCGGGGCCACCTCCATCACCCCGGACATGTCGGTGACCCGGCCGGCCACGCTCACCGCCACGGCGGTGGCCGAGGCCGCGGCGGCCGGCCGGGCGACGATCCTGTTCGCCTCGCCGGCGGCCCTGCGCAACGTGGTCGCGACGGCGGACCGGCTCCGCCCGGACCAACGGTCGGTGCTGGGCCGTATCGACCTGGTGCTGTCCGCCGGCGCCCCGGTGCACCCGCGCCTGGTCGCGCAGGTCGCCCGGATCTTCCCGGCGGCCGAGATCCACTCGCCGTACGGCATGACCGAGGCCCTGCTGCTCACCGACATCGACCGGCCCACCATCGAGCACCTGGCCGCGCCGACCGGGGACGGAACGCAGGACGGCGTGTGCGTGGGCCGCCCGGTGGGTCCGGTGCGCATCGCCATCGCCCCGCTGCGGGACGACGGCTCCGCCGCGGAGAACCTGCTGGAGGGGCCGGCCGCGACCGGACGGCTCGGTGAGGTCGTCGTCTCGGCACCGCACCAGAAGGCCGGCTATGACCGGTTGTGGCTCACCGATGCCCTCAGCCGGCGGGACACCCGTGACGGCCTGCAGTGGCACCGCACCCAGGACGTGGGCCACCTCGACGCCGAGGGGCGGCTCTGGATCGAGGGGCGGCTCCAGCACGTGGTCGCCACGCCGGCCGGACCGGTGGCCCCCGGCGGCCCCGAGGCCCGGATCGATGCCCTCGATGCCGTGCTCCGCTCCGCCGTCGTCGGCGTCGGCCCGCACGGCACCCAGGCCGTGGTCGCCGTCGTGGAGGCCGCCGGGAACCCGGACAGGGGCCGGGTCCGCCCGGGACTGGCTCCCACGGACCTGGCGGCGGCGGTGCGCAAGGCGGCCCTGCCCGTACCGGTGGCAGCCGTCCTGGTCACCGACACCGTCCCCGTGGACATCCGTCACAACTCCAAGGTCGACCGCAGCCGACTGGCCCGCTGGGCGGACGGCGTGCTGGCCGGCGGACGGGTGGGCACCCCGTGAACCGCCGCGTGCTGGTGACCGGGGCCTCCGGCCTGCTCGGCGCCGGGGTGGCCCGGCGGCTGGTGGCGGACGGGGACGACGTCGTGACCCTGCAGCGCCGCCCCTCCGGGGTGACGGGCGCGCGTGACGTCGCGGGATCGGTCACCGACCCCGGGGCCGTCGCCGACGCCGTGGCCGGCCGGGACACCGTCGTGCACGTCGCCGCCAAGGTCTCGGTCTCCGGTCCCGCCGCCCAGTACGAGGCCGTCAACATCGCCGGGACGCGCACGGTCCTGGAGGCCGCCCGCGCCTGCGGCGTGGAGCGCGTCGTGCACATCTCCTCGCCCTCGGTCGCCCACGCGGGCACGTCCATCGTCGGGGAGGGTGCCGGCCCCGCCGACCCGGAGCGCGCCCGGGGACACTACGCCCGGACCAAGGCCGTGGGCGAGCTCCTGGCCCTGGCGGCCGACGCGCCGGACTTCCGCGTGCTCGTGCTGCGCCCGCACCTGATGTGGGGCCCGGGCGACACCCAGCTGACCGAGCGGATCGTGCAACGGTCCCGCGCCGGACGGATGCCGCTGCTGGGTCCCTCGGCCGCCCTGGTCGACACGCTGTACACGGACAACGCCGTGGACGCCGTGGTGGCCGCCGTGGACGCCGTGGACCACGTCCACGGCGAGGCGCTCGTGGTCTCGAACGGAGAACCGCGTCCCGTCGGCGAGCTGATCCGCGGACTGGCCGTCGCCGGGGGTGCCCCCGAGCCGCGGCTGCGCCTGCCCGCCGGCCTGGCGCGGGCGGCCGGAGCCGTCATCGAACGGGTCTGGGACACCGGTGGTCTCGGTGCCGACGGCGACGAGCCACCGTTGACCGCGTTCCTCGCCGAGCAGCTCTCCACCGCCCACTGGTTCGACCAGCGGCGCACCCGTCAGGCACTGGGCTGGGAACCGGCCGTGTCCGTCGACGAGGGACTGCGCCTGCTGGCCGCGCACTACCGGGCGGACTGAACCGCACGACGTGAGGATCCGCACCGGGTCCGGGCCGGGGCAGGGGGTGCTGGTCGGCGGCGGCGTGGAGCCGCGTGGCCGGAGCCGCCCCCCGGTCAGCGCCGGACGGCGCTCAGGTGGCATTCCGGGTAGGGGTGGCCCTCGTCCGGGCAGACGATGACCCGCCAGGTCTCGGCGAATCCGACCGCGTCCAGGGCCCTGGCCAGCGCCGAGGGATTCCACCGCCAGGCCGGGGCCACCACGTGGTCGAACTCCTGGGCGTCCAGGTCTGGTTCGAGCAGGCACTGGAAGACCACCAGGACCCGGCACCCGGGCAAGGTGTTCGCGGACCAGGACGCCAGCACCGCGGGGATCTCCTCGGGCGGGACGTGGATCAGGCTGAAGCGCGCCACGATCCCGGCGATGGGCCCGGCCGCTCGCACCTGCGAGGACTCGGCAGGGAAGTGGGCGTCCCCCGGGATCCAGGTCCGGCTCGGATAGCGCTTGCGGGCGATCTCCAGCATCCGCTCGGACGGGTCCACGCCGATCGTCCGGAAGCCCCGGAAGGCCAGTTCCACCGTGACGTGCCCGGTTCCGCAGCCAAGGTCGAGGATGGTCCCGCCACGGGGCAGCGCATCGGCGAAGGCATCCAGGGAGTGCCGGTCCAGGGGCCGCTCCCACGGCCCCGGGAACCTCCGGTCGTAGAGTTCGGCCAGCGCGTCATAGCCCGGCTGGCCCGTCGGGAGGTCACCGTCACCCAGGCCCGCTCCCGGGACGGCGCCACCCGCCGCCGTCGTACCGGCCGGCCGTTCCGGTTCCGGACCGGTGACCGGGCCCCACTGGGTCACGTCCCCCGGCTCCATCCGCTGATCATCCCCCTCCTCGCTCATCAGACCATGATCACGCGTCGATGCGTTCGCGGTCGAGGTCGTCCGCGCCGGAGATGATGAAGTCCTTGCGGGGGGCCACGTTGGATCCCATGAGCAGGTCGAACACGTGCTCGGCCTGTTGCAGGGCCTCCTCGGCCTCCGGGATGGTCACCCGGCGGAGCATGCGCTGGCGCGGGTCCATGGTCGTGTCTGCCAGCTGGTCAGCGTCCATCTCACCGAGCCCCTTGTACCGCTGGATGGGTTCCTTGTAGTTCTTCCCGGCCTTCTGCAGGTCCGCCAGCAACCGGTGCAGCTCGTTCTCCGAGTAGGTGTAGACCACCTCGTTGGCCTTCGACCCGGAGTGGATCACCTCGACGCGATGCAGCGGCGGCACCGCGGCGTAGACCCGGCCCTCCTCCACCATCGGACGCATGTACCGGAAGAACAGGGTCAGCAGCAGGGTGCGGATGTGGGCACCGTCCACGTCGGCGTCGGTCATGAGGATGACCTTGCCGTAGCGGGCCGCCGAGAGGTCGAAGCTGCGTCCAGCGCCGCCGCCGACCACCTGGATCAGGGCCGCGCACTCGGCGTTGGAGAGCATGTCCCCCACGGAGGCCTTCTGCACGTTGAGGATCTTGCCCCGGATGGGGAACAACGCCTGGAAGTCCGAGGAGCGGGCCAGCTTGGCCGTCCCGAGGGCCGAGTCGCCCTCCACGATGAACAGCTCCGAGGACCGCACGTCCGTGGTGCGGCAGTCCGCCAGCTTGGCGGGCATGGAGGAGGTCTCCAGCGCGTTCTTGCGCCGCTGGTTCTCCTTGTGGGTGCGGGCCGAGACGCGGGACTTCATCTCCGCCACGACCTTCTCCAGGAGCACGGCGACCTGGTTCTTCTCGTGCTTCTTCGACGAACGCAGGATCGCGCCGAGCTGTTGCTCGACCACCTTCGCCACGATCGGGCGCACCGCGGGCGTGCCCAGGACCTCCTTGGTCTGGCCCTCGAACTGCGGCTCGGCCAGCCGGACCGTCAGCACGGCGGTGAGCCCGGCCAGCACGTCGTCCTTCTCCAGCTTGTCGTTGCCCGCCTTCAGCTTGCGCGCGTTGGCCTCCACGACCTTCCGGAAGGTCTTCAGCAGGGCCTGGTCGAACCCGGACTGGTGGGTGCCGCCCTTCGGGGTGGCGATGATGTTGACGAACGAGCGGAAGGTCGTGTCGTAGCCCACGTCCCAGCGCAGGGCGATGTCCACCTCGCACTCGCGTTCCACGTCCTGCATGGTCGACCGGCCGTCCGAGCCCAGGACCGGGACCCGCTCGGAGAAGGTTCCGGACCCCTGCAGCCTCCAGACGTCGGTGACCGGGCTGGCCGAGGAGAGGTGCTCGACGAATTCGGAGATGCCGCCGTCGTAGTGGAAGACCTCCTCGACCGGACCGGACTCCCCCGCGGTCCCGGCCAGGCGCCGCTCGTCGCGCAGGGTGAGCTTCAGTCCCGGGACCAGGTAGGCGGTCTGGCGGGCGCGCTGCTGCAGGTCCTCGTAGGAGAAGGTGGCGTCCGGCGTGAAGATCTGCTCATCCGCCCAGTAGCGGACGCGGGTCCCCGTCTGGCCCCGCTTGGCCTTGCCGACGACCTCCATGGGCGACTGGTCTGCCGAGGGCGTGAACGGAGCGTCCGGACGGTGCACCGAACCGGGGTCCTGGAATTGTCCCGGCTCACCGCGACGGAAGGACAGCTGGTGGATCTTGCCGCCGCGGAACACCTGGACGTCCAGCCGTGAGGACAGCGCGTTGACCACGGAGGCGCCCACGCCGTGCAGGCCGCCGGACGCCGAGTAGGAGCCACCGCCGAACTTGCCGCCCGCGTGCAGCTTGGTGAAGACCACCTCGACCCCGGACAGCCCGGTCCGCGGTTCGATGTCCACCGGGATGCCGCGCCCGTTGTCCTCGACCTCGACGGCGCCCCCGGCGTGGAGGGTAATGGAGATCGACTGGCCGAACCCGGCCAGGGCCTCGTCCACGGAGTTGTCGATGATCTCCCACAGGCAGTGCATCAGGCCGCGCGAGTCGGTGGAGCCGATGTACATGCCGGGCCGCTTGCGCACCGCCTCGAGGCCTTCCAGCACGGACAGGTGCCGGGCGTTGTACTCACTGCTGCGGGACATGGGTTTCCTTCACGGTCGATGATCGTCTTTCAGGGTATCGGCATGGCGCCCCGCAGCGTCGGAACCGGGCCGCGCAGGAACGGCGCTCGGTACGCAATCAGCGAAACCGGGCCCGAATAGGGCCCGTCGACGAACAAAAACAGGACAGAGGTGGTTCCATAGGTGTACTCGATACCGAATCCCCTCGGTCCGCAGGACCGCACCAGGGGTGTAGGGGCAGCAGATGAGGAGGCCATCATGACCACCACGACCGCCACGACGATGGACCCGCCAGTGCTCACCGGCGCAGACCGTTGCGACCGTTGCGGAGCCCAGGCCTACGTCCGCGCAGTCCTGCAGAGCGGCGAACTGCTGTTCTGCGGCCACCACGCCCGTGCCGTGGAGGACACCCTCCGTCCCCAGACCACCCTCTGGCAGGACGAGACCAGCAAGCTCTTCGAGAAGGAGCCGGTGAGCGCGGACTGATCCCGCGTCCGCCCCTCTCCCGGACCTGACAGCATGAGGGCCCGCCACCGGACGGTGGCGGGCCCTCATGCTGTCCCCACCCTTCCGGGCACGGCCGCTGATCAGTCCAGGTAGTCGCGCAGGACCTGCGACCGGGACGGGTGACGCAGCTTGGACATGGTCTTCGACTCGATCTGCCGGATCCGCTCGCGGGTCACCCCGTAGACCTTGCCGATCTCGTCCAGGGTCTTCGGCTGGCCGTCGGTCAGGCCGTAACGCATGGCCACCACGCCGGCCTCACGCTCCGCGAGGGTGTCGAGCACCGAGTGGAGTTGCTCCTGCAGCAGCGTGAAGCTCACGGCGTCGGCGGGCACGACCGCCTCGGAGTCCTCGATGAGGTCGCCGAACTCCGAGTCGCCGTCCTCGCCGAGCGGGGTGTGCAGGGAGATGGGCTCGCGGCCGTACTTCTGGACCTCGACCACCTTCTCCGGGGTCATGTCCAGTTCCTTGGCCAGCTCCTCCGGAGTGGGCTCACGGCCGAGGTCCTGGAGCATCTGGCGCTGGACGCGGGCCAGCTTGTTGATGACCTCCACCATGTGCACCGGGATACGGATGGTCCGGGCCTGGTCGGCCATGGCGCGGGTGATGGCCTGACGGATCCACCAGGTGGCGTACGTCGAGAACTTGAAGCCCTTGGTGTAGTCGAACTTCTCCACCGCGCGGATCAGGCCGAGGTTGCCCTCCTGGATGAGGTCCAGGAAGAGCATGCCACGTCCGGTGTAGCGCTTGGCGAGGGAGACGACGAGCCGCAGGTTCGCCTCCAGCAGGTGGTTCTTGGCTCGACGGCCATCGGCGATGACGAGTTCCATGTCACGGCGCAGGCGAGCGTCCTTGACCGGGTTCTCCTTCATCTTGTGCTCGGCGTAGAGTCCGGCCTCGATCCGCAGGGCGAGGTCCACCTCCTGCTCGGCGTTGAGCAGCGCCACCTTGCCGATCTGCTTGAGGTAGTCCTTGACCGGGTCAGCGGTGGCGCCGGCCGAGACGACCTGCTGCACCGGGGAGTCGTCGTCCGAGTCGGACACCACGAAACCACCGGCGGTGGCCTCCTCGGCCTCCTCCTCGACGATCTCCGGGGCGTCCTTCGGCTCCTCCTCCGGCTCGGCCTCGTCGGCCGAGGTGGTGACGGAGGCCTTGGCGTTCGTCTTGGCGGCCGCCGACTTCGCGGCGCCCCGGGCAGCACCCTTGGCCGCCGTGGACTTGGTGGCGGTCGACTTGGTGGCCCGCGACGAGGCGGTGGACTTCCGAGTGGACGTGCCGGCCAGCGCCGCGCCCTGGTCCTCGGCGCCGGCGTCCTCGACGGACGCGTTGGCCTGGGTCTCGGTCTTCTTGGAAGAAGTAGTCACTCATTACCTTTCGTACGGGCGTCCCTGGGGGCCCCTGACGGTCAACACCACTATGACCCTGTCAAGTCCGCGTCGATGGGATCCGGACTGGCCAGGACCTCGGGTCCCGGAGCCGGACCCGCGCGCAGAAGCAGGGTCGTGATGTGGTCAACGCCCCGCGGTCCGGTTTTGTTCCCTCCGCTCCCGGTTTTCCCGAACGGCCGGTGGGGCCGTGACGGTCTCCGGACAGGGAGGGGATGAAGCGAGCCGCAGGAGGCCCGACGATTATGCCATGCGCCGGCTCCCTCCGCGGATCCATGGGCGGCGATCCCGGCGCCCCCGGTCCGGTCCTGCGTTCCGCGCCTGGGTTCCGGACCTCCGTTCAGGGCCGCCCCCGCCGCGTGGCCGACCAGGCGGTGGACCTCCGTCTCGCCCAGCCGGAGAGGATGCCGCGGTCGATGACCTCACCGAGGACCTGCGCCAGCGGATAGTCCGGGTCCGAGCGCCGGCACTCCTCGATGATGCGCCCGGCCACGGAGCCACGGCCCCGGGCCCATTCCACCCAGGCGACCAGACAGCGCACCGCTGCCGCCGGTTCCCCGGCGGCCTCGGACAGCAGTTGTTCGCACGCCGCCCGGAGCCGGGCGATCCGGTCCCAGTCCGGGGCCCGACGGGATGTGGCCATCAGCACCGAGGAGTACAGCACCCCGTCGATCTCGCGGGGACTGGTCCCCAGGATCTCGGCCACCTCGTGCGGCACGGCGTGCAGCCACGCCGCGCCCGAGACCGCCCGCGGCAGCGTGAAGCTCGCCGCTGCCACCAGCGTGTCCCGCAGGTTCACGTCCGCGAGTCCCCCGAGCAGCCCGGCCCGGGTGGCCGGGTCGTCCGGGAGTCCTGCCCCGGACAGAACCTGCTCCCAGTCCCGGAGCCACCCGGCGTGGCCCCCGGAGGCGTCCGCCGCCCCGCAGATCCGCCGGACGGCCTGCCGGAGTGCAGGGCTCATGCTGTCCGCGGGAGCCGGCAGCCCACCCGCCTGGGGTTCGTCTTCGACGACGGAACCCTCCATGATGAACGCCGCGTTCAGGGCGCTGGTCTCGGTGCGGGCCACCGCGGACCCGTGGGCCGTGCACGCGGCCGGGTCGGGACAGTCCAGGTGCCACAGCCTGCCGTGCGACACCAGCCACGCCTCCTGCACGGGCA
>NZ_DAOMPX010000051.1:0-16453 GCF_035445025.1 Citricoccus sp.
GAGGAAGGGCCTTTTTGCTGTCCCAGCGTGTCACTGCTGCCGGGGTACCGCCACGCCCGGACGCCCGGGGCCCGGGACGCGCGTCCTGGAGCCCGGGGTTACCGTGGAGGCCACGGGAACAGCACGAGAGCCGGAGCCCCGGTGATGAAGGAGTGTCGGACCATGGGACTGCTGCCCGAGTCCATGAGCAGGGCCGCCGGAGACCGGGAGGACGTGCAGGACGCTGGGAGTTGCGGATGACACCCAGCGCGGCTGATGGCACGATCGGCCGGCCCGGCAGGGGCCACCGGGTGGGCTTCGCCCGCTGGCGCAGCGACCTGGCCAGTGGCGGCAACCGCTACGACGAGGAGCTCACGGTGGCCCTGCGGTCGCGGGGGCTGGAGGTTCGCGAGTATCCCGTCACGGGGAGCTGGCCGCTGCCCTCGGACGGCGACCGCCGGCGGCTGTCCGGGGTGCTCGCCCGGGAGCAGGACTGGCTCATCGGCAACATCGTCGCCTCGGCGGTGCCGGAACAGATCGCCGACGCGGTCTCGGCCGGGCGCCGGGTGACGATCCTGGTGCACTACTTCCCGGCCGACGACCCTGCGCTGCCGGCCCGTGACCGGTTACGACTCGCCGCAGCGGAGGCGGAGTCCGTCCGGGCGGCGAGCCGGGTGGTGGTGACCAGCGCCTGGGCCGGTGCCGCGGTGGCCGCCCGGTACGGGCGCCACGACGCGGTGGTGGCCGTACCCGGTGTCGACCCGGCCGTGCCCGCGCCCGGTTCGGTGCGCCGCGGGCGTGCGCCGTTGTGGCTGGCCCGGCTGACCCCCGGCAAGGACCCCCTCACGGTCGTCGAGGCGCTGGCCCGGTTGCAGGACCTGGACTGGACCGCCCGGCTGGTGGGTCCCGACACCGTCGACGAGGCCCTCGGCCGCCGCGTCCGTGAGCGCATCGCCCAGACCGGGCTCACCGGCCGTGTCGAGGTGACCGGGCCCCTCCACGGCAGGGACCTGGAGGCCGTCTGGGACGCCACCGACCTGCTGGTCCACACCTCGCGTGCCGAGACCTACGGGATGGTCGTCGCCGAGGCCCTGGCCCGGGGGATTCCCTCCGTGGTCGCGTCCGGCACCGGTGCCGTCGAGGCGCAGGGGGCGGGGGAGACGTTCCCGGCCGGTGACGTGGGCTCCCTGGCCGAGGTCCTGCGCGCCTGGCTGGCGGACGAGCGGCTCCGGGACCGCTGGCGACGAGACGCTGCCGGCCAATGCGCCGGCCTGACGCGGTGGCCGGACACCGCGGCCCGGGTGGCCGCCGCCCTCACCAGCGGGACTGCTCCGGTGCCACCACGGCCAGCACCCGGCGCTCGACGGCCTCGACGAGGGCATATCCCGCCAGCGCCATCAGCGTGACGACCACGACCGTGGACCACAGGGAGGTGTACCGGCTCGTCGCCGCGTCCACTGCCATCATGTTGCCCAGCCCGGTCCCGGTCGCCAGCCACTCGGCGACCGTGGCGGCGAGCAGCGCCGTGGGCGCGGCGATCCGCGCGGCGGCGAAGAACGCCGGCGCCATCGCCGGCAGCCGGCCCAGCACCAGCACCCTCGTGCGCGGCGTGGCATAGGCGGCGAAGACGTCGGCCACCTGTCCGGGCAGCTGGCCCAGGCCGTAGAGGCACGAGACCAGCGTGGGGAAGAACGTCATGAGGGCCACCACGACGGCGGTGCCGAACGACCCGCGGCCCAGCGCGGCGACCAGCAGGGGCGCGATCGCGATGATCGGCACGCACCGCAGGGCGACGGCGACGGGCGTCAGGGCCCGCCGCGCGCGGACCGAGAGGGAGAACGCGGCGGCCAGCAGCACGCCCAGCGCCAGCCCGGCGAAGTAACCGGGGACGGCCACAAGGGCGGTCTGGCCGGCCGCCGTGAACAGCTCGGCACGGTGCTCGGCGGCCGCCGGCGCGGACACCAGCCACTCCCAGACGTCCCCGGGGCGCTTGGCGAAATAGGGGTTGAGGTCAAGCAGCCAGAACAGCCCGGCCCAGGCCAGCAGCACGATCGCCGCCGTGAGGGCCACGCCGCCGGCGCTGACGAGCCAGCGTCGCCACGCAGGCCGCCGGGGGTCGGACCCGGGCGCGGCCAGCAGCACCGTCGGCTGTTCCGGTGCCAGTCTCCGGGCGGTGAGCGAGACCAGGGCGTACCCGGTCATCGACACCACGGCGCTGAGGATCATCAACGCCCAGAGGCCGTCGGTGTCCAGGCTGCGCAACGCCTGGATCGAGAGCACCCCGATGCCGCGTTCGGCCCCCGTGAACTCCCCGACCAGCGCACCGAGGAAGGCGGCGGGCACCGAGGCCTGCAGCCCGGCCATCAGGTACGGCAGGGCCGCTCGTGCCCGGACGGTGACCAGCGTGGTCCAGCGGCCCCTGCCGTAGGTGGCCGTCAGGTCGAGCCAGGACCGGGGCACGGCGCGCATGCCCACCAGCAGGGGTACGAGCGTGAGGTAGTAGACGGCCAGGGCCGCCAGCGTGACCTGCGGCCCGTCCCCGAACCCGTAGGCCAGTCGCAGCAGTGGGCCCAGCGCCACGAGGGGCAGGCAGTAGACGACCAGGGCGAGCCGCAGCACCGTCCGCTCCAGGCCCGGCAACAGCACGACCAGCAGGGCCAGGGCCACGGCCGCCAGGTTGCCGGCCAGGTAACCGAGCATCGCCTCGCGCGTGGTGAACCACAGCCCCCGGCCGTAGACGTCGGCGTTCTCCACGAGTGTGCCGATGATGCCGGAGGGGACCCCGATCAGGTGCCGGTCGGCCAGGACCGTCCGGCCGACGAGTTCCCAGAGGCCGATCACCAGGACCCAGCCCAGGAGCACGCGCAGTGCGGCAGCCGGCCGGGCACGGGCGGGGCGGGGGCCGTCGCCGTCGCGGCCCGTGGCCCGGACGGCCTGTTCGCCCTGCAGGACCATCCCTCACCCCTGGTCGAGGGCGTACTCGTCCACGCCCAGCAGGGCGCCGATCCGGTCCACGAGCTCGGTGAAGCCCCGGGAGTGCAGCTGCTCCATCCGCCGCGGCCGTTCGAGGCGGACCGGCAGGTCGGCGACGATGGACCCGGGCCGGGCCGACATCACCAGGACACGGTCCGCCAGCAGGACCGCCTCGGGGATCGAGTGGGTCACCAGCAACGTGGTGGTGGTGGCGCCGGACCACAGGGGTGGCAGTTCGATGTTGAGCCTGCGCCGGGTGAGCTCGTCGACCGCGCCGAAGGGCTCGTCGAGCAACAGCAGCCTCGGCTCGGTGACCAGGCACCGGGCGATCGCCGCGCGCTGCCGCATCCCGCCGGACAGTTGCGCCGGGCGGGCCTTCTCGAACCCGGCCAGGCCGACCATGTCCAGCAACCGCGTGACCTTGCGGTGGTCGACCGGCTGACCGGCCAGCCGGCGGGCCAGGGCCACGTTGCCGGCGGCGGTCCGCCAGGGCAGCAGCGAGGCGTCCTGGAAGGCGATGGCCAGCTCGCCGCGCCGGCGCACCGCGAGCGGGTCGTCACCGTCGATGCGCACCGAGCCGCCGGCGTCGGGGTGTTCCAGGCCCGCGATGATCCGCAGCAGGGTGGACTTCCCGCACCCGGAGGGCCCCACCAGCGCCGTGACCGAACCGGCCTCCAGGGTCAGGTCCAGGGACGCCAGGACGGGCAGCGGCTCCGCCGGGCCGGGGAAGGTCTTGGCGACGGCGGTGCACAGCACCTCGGGGGCCGGCCGTCCCGCCGTGCGGGCGCTCTGCACGCCGGTCACGCGGTGGGCCCGTCCCGGTACACCTCGTCGAGGATGCTCCGGTCCCACATCTGCTCGGTGGCCCCCTCGATGCCGAGCAGGTCGAACAGCCGCAGGTTCTCCTGGACCTGGTCGTCGGTGAACCACCCGAAGCCGAACTGCTCGGTCGCCTCGGAGAACATGATGTCGAGCTGTACCGTCGCCTGTTCCTGCTGCGTCTCCAGGTCCAGGCCGGCATCGGGGTACGCCCGGACGGCGAGGTCGGCGGCGGCCCGGGGATCGTCCTGGTAGAGCTGCCAGCCGCGGGCGTCCCCGCGGAGCAGCCGGATGACCTGGTCGCGCCGCGCCTCGTCCTGGAGACTGGAACGCAGCACGGTGTAGGTCTGGCTCATCGGGTCGTAGCCGAAGTCGGCGAGCAGCATCGAGTGCCCCTCGATGCCCTGGACGGCCAGCGCCACGGGAAGGTCGTTGTAGAAGCAGTAGAGGCCGTCGACCTGGCCGGCCGTGAGGACCGCCGGGTCGTACTGGCTCGGGACGAACTCGACCTGGTCCTGGGTCAGGTCGTTGATGGCCAGGAAGGCCTCCAGCCCGGGGGTGTCCGTGCCGGCCACGCCGATCTTCCTGCCCACCAGGTCCTGGGGGGAGGTCAACGGCGCATCCGCCAGGGACAGGATCGTCACGGGGCTCTTCTGGTACTGGGCACCGATGATGACCAGCTCGGCGCCCTCGGCATTGGACCGGGCAACACCGTCCGCCACCGAGACATTCATCAGCGCCGCCCCGCTGACCGTGTTCGCGTCCCCGGCCACGTTGGGTCCGCCGGCCGCGAGGCTGACGTCCAGCCCGAGGTCCCGGAACAGGCCCCGGTCCTGCGCCAGGTAGGTGCCGCCGAACTGCACCGAGTGCGTCCAGGACAACTGGTAGGTCACCGCCGTGGCCGGCCCGTCGGTACCGGAGGCGGAACCACCGGAGGAGGAGGCCTCGTTGCCGCACCCCACCAGCCCGCCCACGGTCAGGGCGCCGAACCCGCCGAGGACCGTGCGCCGGGAGACATCCGAACGAACCATGGGAGACCTCCCGGATCGGGGCCGGACCCGCCATCCGGGCCGGGCCTGCGGGTATTCTGTGATGGACTTCACATCCTAGTGGGGCCGCGCGCGGGATGGGGGACGCCTGGACGCCGCCCGCGCACGCCGCGCCGGACGTCCCGTCCCACCGGAGCATCCCGGTGATACCGTCCCGGGGGCCCGTGGGCGGTACATTAGGGGGTAGTCTTCCCGGCGCCGCCCGCCTCGCTGCGGGCCCCGGACCCGAGGGAACCCCCTCCACATCGGTGTACCGCCCTGGTGCACTTCCCTGACGACGAAAGCGTGATCAGTTGCCCCGTTCCTCCCGTAAGTCCAAGTCCTCGTCCTCCCTGCCGTCCGGAGGGTTGCGGATCACCCCGCTGGGAGGCCTGGGTGAGATCGGCCGCAACATGACGGTCTTCGAGCACGAGGGCAAGCTGCTCGTGGTGGACTGTGGCGTCCTGTTCCCCGAGGAGCACCAGCCCGGAATCGACGTCATCCTCCCGGACTTCACCTCCATCCGGGACCGGCTGAAGGACATCGTCGGCATCGTGCTCACGCACGGCCACGAGGACCACATCGGCGGGGTGCCCTACCTGCTGAAGGAGCGCCCGGACATCCCGTTGATCGGTTCCGAGCTGACGCTGGCGTTCATCTCGGCCAAGCTCACCGAGCACCGGATCACGCCGAAGACGGTCCACGTGGAGGCCGAGGACAAGCACCAGGCGGGCCCCTTCGAACTCGAGTTCGTCGCGGTCAACCACTCCATCCCCGACAGCCTCGCCGTGGCGATCCGCACCAAGGCCGGCCTGGTCCTGCACACCGGTGACTTCAAGATGGACCAGTTCCCGCTGGACGACCGGATCACGGACCTGCGCCACTTCGCCCGCCTGGGCGAGGAGGGCGTGGACCTGTTCCTCACCGACTCCACGAACGCCGAGGTTCCGGGGTTCACCATCTCGGAGCGGGAACTGACCCCCGCGATCGAGCAGGTCTTCGCCACCGCGAAGAAGCGGATCATCGTCTCCAGCTTCGCCAGCCACGTGCACCGCATCCAGCAGGTCCTGGATGCCGCGCACGCCAGCGGGCGCAAGGTCGCGTTCGTGGGCCGGTCCATGGTGCGCAACATGGGCATCGCCAGCGACCTGGACTACCTCAAGATCCCGCGCGGGCTGCTCGTGGACTTCAAGAAGCTGCAGTCCATGCCCGATGACAAGATCGCGCTGGTCTGCACCGGGTCCCAGGGCGAGCCGATGGCGGCCCTGTCCCGGATGGCCACCGGCACCCACCAGATCAAGCTCGGCTCCGGGGACACCGTCCTGATGGCCAGCTCGATGGTGCCCGGCAACGAGAACGCGATCTACGGCATCATCAACAAGTTCACCGACCTCGGCGTCAAGGTCGTGCACAAGGGCAACGCCAAGGTGCACGTCTCCGGTCACGCCTCCGCTGGGGAACTGGTCTACTGCTACAACATCGTCCGGCCCACCCACGTCATGCCCGTCCACGGCGAGTCCTCGCACCTGCACGCCAATGCCGACCTGGCCGTGCGGACCGGCATCGCCCCCGAGCGCGTGCTCGTCGTCAAGGACGGCACCACCGTGGACCTGGTCAAGGGCCAGGCCCGGGTCTCGGGCCAGGTGGAGGCCGGACTGGTCTACGTGGACGGCCACACCGTCGGCAAGGTCACCGAGGAGACCCTGGTCGAGCGGCGGTTGCTGCAGGAGGGCGGCTCGGTGACCGTGGTCGCGATCGTCGACCCGGACACCAACACCCTGGCCGAGCCGCTGGAGTTCATGACCAAGGGCTTCATCCAGGACCCCCAGATCTTCGACACCGCGGCGAAGAAGGTCAAGGACGCCCTGGCCAAGCCCCACGTCGCCGGCATCGACGACCTGGACCAGATCGAGAAGCTGATCGTGGACACGGTGGGCCGCCACCTGGACCGCGCCTACCGGCGGGCCCCGCTGATCACCGCCGTCGTCATCGACGCCTGATCTCCCTCCCGGGGCGCTCCCGGGGCGCTCCCGGGGCGGCGCCGGGACGAGGAGATGATGCGGGCCGGCGGGCCCGGTGGTGGAATGCTGGAGTCCATGGGTTCCACGGGATCGGCCGGCGACTGGATGGAGCGGCACCAGGTGGTGCTGTACCTGTCCGCGCTGGGCGCGGGCGCCGTCGCCGGGCTCCTGGTCCCGGCCGTGGCCGGACCCGCCGGGCAGGCCATCACCCCGGTGCTGGGGCTGCTGCTCTACGCCACCTTCCTGGCCGTCCCGTTCCGCCGCCTGGGGCGTGCTGCGCGGGACGGGGGATTCCTCCTGGCCGTGCTGGTGCTGAACTTCGTGGTGGTGCCGGTGGTGGTGTTCGCCCTCTCCCGGCTGGTCGCCCACGACGACGTCCTGCTGCTCGGGGTGCTGTTCGTCCTGCTGACCCCGTGCGTGGACTACGTCATCGTCTTCACCGGCCTGGCCGGCGGCGCCCAGGACCGGCTGCTGGCCGCCACGCCGTGGCTGATGCTGGCGCAGATGCTCCTGCTGCCGGGGTACCTGTGGGTGATGGCCGGGCCGCGGTTCGCCCCCGGACTCGACGTCCGTCCGTTCCTGGAGGCCTTCGCGCTGCTCATCGTGGCGCCCCTCGGCGCGGCGTGGCTGACCCAGGCGGCGGCCGCCCGCTGGGCCTGGGGCCGCGCCGTGGACCGGGTTGTCTCGGCGGGGATGGTCCCGCTGATGATCTCCACGCTGGCCGTCGTGGTCGCCTCCCAGGCGCACGACGTCGGCCGGCACCTGGGCGGGCTGCTCGCCGTGGTGCCGGTGTACGTGCTCTTCGCGGCCGTGATGGTCACCCTCGGACTGGCGGCCGGTCGCGTCGCCGGGCTGGACACGCCCGGACGCCGGGCGCTCGTGTTCAGCGGGGTGACCCGGAACTCCCTCGTGGTGCTGCCGCTGGTGCTGGCCCTGCCGGCGTCGCTGGGCCCGGACTACCGGATGGCGCCGCTGGTGGTGGTCACCCAGACGCTCGTGGAACTGGTCATGATGGTGGTGCTGGGGCGGCTGGTGCCCCGGCTGGTCAGCGCGCGGGGTCGAAGTCCTCGGGATCCTTCTGCAGCCGGCCTTCCAACGCCTGGCTGAGGTCCTCGTCCTCCACCTCGTACATGGGGTCGACCTCGAGCTCGAGGGCCTCCAGGGCCTCCTCGTCGTCGTCCACGGACACGAACCGGACCCGGGCCTCCGTGATCGTCTCGGCCACGTCGTCCAGGCCGAGGTACTCGTACCCGGTGATCACCCGTTGGAGCGGGAACTCGTCGTCGTCCAGGTGCATCTCGATGGCGTTGACGAGTCCGCCGTTCTGCACCGCCCCGTGGAAGGTCAGGACATCGCGCAGGGCGATGTCACCGGGGGAGGTGGCCTCAGGCAGGGCGTCGAAGTCAAGGGCGCGGTTCCACACCGCCTCGGTAGTGCTCATGCCAGCAGAGTAGGCAGAACCGGGCGCCCTGTCAGTCCTCCGCCGTCCATGACGTGCATGTTTCGCGAGCTCCCCCCGGCCGGACGGGCCGAACGGCGCATGATCGGAGTGGCCGTCGTCCCGCGCGGTGGGCTTCACTGCCGCCATGAGAAAGCTCATCTCCAGCACGTTCGTCTCCCTCGACGGCGTCATGCAGGCTCCCGGAGGGCCCGACGAGGACCGCACGGGGGGCTTCACCCTCGGCGGGTGGACCGCCCCGCTGTTCGACGAGTCCATGGGCTCGTGGATGGACCGGACCTTCGCCACCCAGTTCGACCTGCTCCTGGGACGCAGGACCTATGAGATCTTCGCCGCCTACTGGCCCCATCACACGGACTCGCTCGTGGGGGAGGCGTTCAGCCGGGCACACAAGTACGTGGCCAGCCACCGACTGCACCACCCCGCCTGGGAACACACCACGGTCCTGTCCGGGAACGTCCCGGAACAGGTCGCCGCGCTGAAGGACCAGGACGGACCCGACCTGTTGCTGCAGGGCAGTGGCAACCTCATCCAGTCCCTGCTGACCGCCGGGCTGATCGACGAGTTCCGGGTCCTGGTCTTCCCCCTGCTGCTCGGTCCCGGCAAGCGGCTCTTCGCGGAGGGGACCATCCCGGCTGGTCTCCGCCTGACCGAGCACGAGGTCTCGCAGTCCGGGGTCGTGATGGCCACCTACGCACTGGCCGGGCCGGTCGCCACGGGCAGCTTCGCCGACGATGAACCCTCCCAGGACGAGCCGGGCCGGCGGAGCGGTCCCCAGGACTGAGGGACGAGGCGGTCTGCCCCCGGGTCTCCGGCCTCCGCCGCCGCGCGAGGATGACCCATTGACTCCCTCCGAGGACCCTGCTTACGCTCGCAGCATTCCAGGTCAGTTGCATTTCGTTAACTATTTCCCTGTCCCGACATGAAATGTGGAAAATGACTCCGACTTTGATGCGCCGGCTCGTGGCCGAGATGCTGGGCACGGCGGTACTGGTGATCTTCGGCGTCGGCACCGTGCTGGCGGCCCTGACGGCCGGCAACGGTGAACTCACGTATCCGGGGGTGGGGTTCATCTCCCTGGGATTCGCCATTGCCGTCGCAGTGGCCATCTACGCGTTCCTGGCCGTGTCCGGTGCCCACATCAATCCCGCCGTGACCTTCGCGCTGGCTGTGACCCGGCGCTTCCCCTGGGCCGAGCTGGTGCCCTACGTCCTCGCGCAGCTGATCGGGGCCGCGGTCGGGAGCCTGCTCCTGGTGGCCTCGTTCGGGACCCGGGCCGTGGACATGGGCAGCGGTGCGACGGCCCTGGGCACCGGTGTCTCGTACGGCCAGGGCATCGTGGCCGAGGTGCTGGGGACCTTCTTCCTGATGCTCGCGATCATGGCGGTGGCCGTCGACCGGAGGGCGCCCAAGGGCTGGGCGGGCCTGATCATCGGCCTGGCTGTCGCGGGCGCCATCCTGGTCATCGCCCCCCTGACCGGTGGTTCACTGAACCCGGCGCGGACCTTCGGACCGAACCTGGTGCAGACCCTCTTCGGCGGTGACGTCGAGTGGTCCCAGTACCCGTTGTACGTCATCGGTCCCTTCATCGGCAGCGCGGCCGCCGCGCTGGCCTACGACTTCATCGCCCGCCCCCGAGACGTCCCCGAGCCCGAGCCGCGCGCCGACGACCAGTCGATGGCGGAAGAGCGCGGCCAGAGACCCGAACCCACCGAATAAACAATCACCGGATCGCGATCACAGCGATTGTCCTCGGTCCGCATCACGCGGTCGGGGGACAGCCATCGAGAGGAAGAACCATGACGGGAAACCGTGTAGTCGTGTACAAGGGCCCAGGCGAGGTCGCCGTCGAGACGATCGACTACCCCAAGCTGGAACTGCCCTCCGAGGTCGCCGGCAAGATGGGCATCCAGCAGAAGGCACCCCATGCCGCCATCCTGAAACTGGTGGCCACGAACATCTGCGGAAGCGACCAGCACATGGTCCGTGGCCGCACCACCGCGCCGGTCGGCCAGTCGCTCGGTCATGAGATCACGGGCGAGGTCGTGGAGACCGGAGACGACGTGCTCTTCGTCAAGGAGGGTGACATCTGCTCGGTGCCCTTCAACATCGCGTGCGGCCGCTGTCAGATGTGCAATGAGGGCAAGACCGGTGTCTGCCTCAACGTGAATCCCGCCCGTCCCGGCGCGGCCTACGGTTACGTGGACATGGGCGGCTGGATCGGCGGCCAGGCGGAGTACGTGATGGTCCCCTACGCGGACTTCAACCTGCTCAAGTTCCCGGACCGGGACCAGGCCCTCGAGAAGATCCTCGACCTCACCATGCTCTCCGACATCTTCCCCACCGGGTATCACGGCGCATTCACCGCCGGCGTCACGACCGGTTCCACCGTCTACGTCGCGGGTGCCGGTCCGGTGGGCCTCGCCGCGGCCTTCTCGGCGCAGGTGCTGGGTGCCTCGGCGGTCATCGTGGGAGACATGAACGCCGACCGGCTGAAGCAGGCGGCCAGCTTCGGCTGCGAGACGATCGACCTGAGCCAGGAGGGCGCCCTGCCGGACCGTATCGAGCAGATCCTGGGCGTCCCCGTGGTCGACGCCGCGGTGGACGCGGTGGGATTCGAGGCCCGCGGTCACGGCGCCAACGCCGCCGAGGCACCCGCCACGGTCCTCAACGACATCATGTCGGTCACCCAGGTGGGCGGTGCCCTGGGTATCCCGGGCCTGTACGTCACCGGGGATCCGGGGGCTGTCGACGAGAACGCCAAGGTCGGCCAGATCGGTGTGCAGCTGGGCACGGGGTGGGCCAAGTCCCTCTCGTTCACCACGGGTCAGTGCCCGGTGAAGCGGTACAACCGGAAGCTGATGAAGCTGATCCTGGCCGACAAGGCCAATATCTCCAAGGCCGTCAACGCCACGACCATCAGCCTGGACGACGCTCCCCGGAGCTACAAGGAGTTCGACCAGGGGGCGGCCAGGAAGTACGTGATCGATCCGCACGGGATGATCCCCGCCTAGGACCGCACGCCGCCCATGCGGCGGTGGGTCGCCGGGAGCCGGGCAGTCGCCCGGCACCCGGCGACCCGCACGACGGGGCGCGGACGACGGGATTCGGACGACGGGGGTGCGGAGGACCGCTCAGTTCCCGACCGGGTAGATCGAATCGACCAGCGTCCGGGCGATCGTCGTCGCCGGGTCCCGCCCATCCGGCGTGGGTGCGAGGTTCGCCCACACCACCAGGGTGATGTCGCGGTCCGGGTCGTGGCCCATGAAGGAGTTGTAGCCCGGCAGCTCTCCCGTGTGACCGTACAGTTCGCCGAACTTCGCGATCGCCAGTCCGTAGCGGGCCGACCCCGGCTGGTCCCCGCCCGTGGAGCGGGGACTCTCCATCCTCAGCCGCTGGAACTCCTCGTCGAGCAGTCGGCCATCGGTCAGGGCCTCGGCCCAGTCCGCCAGGTCGTGGGCCGTCGAGATCCCGCCGCCGGCGGCCCAGCCCCAGGAGGGGTTGTCGAACGTCCGGTCGACGGGGTCGAGGGCCCCCGACCGGGCCTGCTCCTGCATCCGTTCCGGTAGTGCGGGGGGCGTGCCCATCGTCAGGACGTTGGAGCCGAACATGTACCCGTGCGCGTAGGGCTCGGGGATCCGGTTCGACGACCGCGCCGGGAACAGGGTGTCCGCCAGGCCCAGCGGCGTGAAGAGCCGGTCGGCGAAGATCCTCTCCAGCGGCTCGCCCTCCAGCTGCTCGGCCACGAGTCCCAACAGGACCGTGTTGGTGTTCGAGTACTCCCAGCCCGCACCGGGGGCGAAACTGGGCGGGTGCTCCCACGAGATGGCCAGCAGGTCCTCGGGGTCCCAGGCCCGCTCGGGGTCCTCGTCCATCGCCTGGTTCAGGCCCCGGTCGAGCGTGTAGTTGTACAGTCCGCTGCGCATCGACAGCAACTGCTCGATCGTGATGTTCTCGCCGTTGGGCACGTCTGGCCGGTAGGCGGCGATGGGATCGTCGAGGTCCAGCACGCCCTCCTGCGCCAACTGCAGGATGACCGTCCCGGTCCAGGTCTTGGTGTTCGATCCCACCCGCAGATGATGGTCGGCTCGGGGCGGCAGCGTCTCGTCCGCGCTGACGGTGCCGTACGAGCCGAGGACCTCCCCCTCCGGGGTGCGCAGGAGCATGAACGCACCCGGGACCTCCAGCGCGGCGGCCGCGTCCTGGAAGGTGGACTGGAGCTCGCCGGCGTCCACGCCCGCCGTGTCCGAGGCTGCCGTCGGCCCGGGGGAGGGGGCGGAGCAGGCCGCGGTCAGGCCCAGGACAGAGGCCAGGGCCGTGACGGTCAGGACCGCGCGCTGTCGCCGGCGGCGTCCGGGCGGGAGGGGAACGGCGGGACGCGACATGGCGACTCCTCACGGCAGTGGCATCCTCGTCCGAAGCCTAGTGACGCACCCTGACGCCGGCCAAGACTCCATCGGTCCGCGCAGTGTCTCTCACTCCGGCGCCGCGTCCTCACCCGCCGCCGCCAGCGTGAAGATGCCGTAGCGCATCGCCCCGGTGCGGTAGGCCTGGATCAGGCGGGGCACGGTGACGGCGAAGACACGATGGCGTCCGCGCAGCGCGAGGCGGCGGGCGTCGCGATCCATGGCCAGGGCCTTCAGCAGTCGGCGGGCGCAGATCGTCCAGGTGCGTGCGACGCGCCGGCTGACGTCCTCGTAACCGGTGACCGTGAACCCTGCTGCCCGTGCCATGGCCTCGTACTCCTCGCGCGTGCCCATCGAGGGCAGTCGCCCTTCGCGGCAGACCGGCTCCAGCAGGTGGCGAACCGTCCACTCGCTCGCGGCGGGATCGGCGAGCCAGGCGCAGACGACGAGGCGGCCGCCGGGTGACAGCACCCGATGGGCCTCGGCGAAGAACCGGGGCTTGTCGGCCATGTGCTCGGTCGACTCGATGGCCCAGGCGGCGTCAGCCGATCCCTCGGGCAGCGCGTTGGCGAACCAGTCGCGGTGGTGGATCTCCACGCCGGGCGTGGGATGCGCGGCGGCGTGGCGGGCCTGTCCGGCGGACAGCGTGAAGCCGGTGACACGAACCCCGCGCCCGGCGGCCAGTTGCCTGGCGGTCGCCCCGTAGCCGCAACCGATGTCCACGCACGCCTCGCCGGGCCGGAGGCGCAGGCGATCCCCGACCGTCTCGACGAGGGCCTCGACGGCCTGGGCGGGCGTCTCGCGACCCGTCTCCCACAGCCCGTGATGGACGTGCTCACCCCACACCCGGCGATAGACCGGATCCAGTTCGTCATAGTGGCCGGCGACCGCCACGGCGTCCTGGGGGGTCTGGGGCACGATCACGCCGTCACGGTACACCGCCGCTCCCCGCGGGCAGAAGGTCTCGGCTGGCGGGCCGGAGCCGTGCGGGCCGGAGCCGCGGGTGCCGGCGTCGTGGATATTGTGCGGTCCGGCCGGTGGCGCCTAGGGTGACTCCACGATCGAGTCGCGACCGGCCTGCTTCGCCCCTCGTCCGGGGGCAGAAGGCGGATGTCCGGTGCCGCGAGTGGTGCAGACAACCCGTAGGGGGACACGGTGCAGGGTTCGCAACAGATTGTGGTCGGCGTCGACGGGTCCGAGGCCTCGCTGCAGGCCCTGCGGGAGGCCAGGACCCTGGCCGAGTCGCTGGGGTGCACGCTGAAGGCGGTCACGGCATGGGAGATGCCGGTCACGGCCGCCGAGTACCCCTACCGGCTCGAGTACAACTTCCAGGATGACGCCCGGGAGCAACTGGACGAGGCCCTGCGGACGGCGTTCGGTGACGACCGTCCCCGGGGCCTGGAGACCGAGGTGAGGCAGGGCCCGCCGGCCCGGGTTCTGCGCGACCTCGGCGAGGGGGCCCGGATGGTGGTGGTGGGCAGTCGGGGCCGCGGCGGATTCGCGGGCCTGTTGCTGGGCTCGGTGAGCTCTGCGGTGGCGGCCCATGCCACGTGCCCGGTGCTCATCACGCACCGCAGCAAGGACTGAGGGGAGCACCGGCGCGCGGGGAACGGCACCCCGGGAGCGGACCGGTACCGGGGAGCATCAGCCTCGCCTGCGGTGCCGGAACGTCTTGTGGAGCCCGTCCACGACCAGGAGAGCCGGGATGGCGGTGAGGGCGATCAGTGTTCCCACCGGTGGCGGGGGCGCGTGGCCCAGTGCGCCGGCCACCGGCGGGATGAAGAGAAAGCCCAGGAGCAGGACGCACTCGGCGGCCACGGCCCAGAGCAACAGGTGGTTTCCCGTCCAGTCCAGCCGCCAGGCGGGCCGGGTGGCACTGCGGCACCCGAACGCGTTGGCCATCTGCGCCAGCACCACGGTGGTGAAGGCCGCCCCGGAGGCGGCGGCCAGGAGGGCGGGTGCCGGCTCGGCCCCCCAGGTCCACCCGGCGGACCCGAGCACCACCAGGAACGCGAGCATCTGGATGAGGGCCTGGGTCGGCCCGAGCACCCCGAAGACCCGGACGAGCAGCGGCGCGTCCATCAGGTGGCGTCGTTCGGGCGGCTTGAGCAGGACCCGCTGCCCGGGCCTCTCCGCGCCCAGGGCCAGCACCGGAAGCAGGTCGGTGCCGATGTCCAGGCACAGGATCTGCAGGACGCCCAGTGCCAGCGGCACGTTTCCCCCGGACAGGGCCCAGACGACGAAGGGGGTGAGCTCTGCGACGTTGTCCGTGAGGTGGTACGTCAGGAAGCGGCGGATATTGGTGTACGTGGCCCGGCCCTGTTCGACGGCGGTGATGATGGTCGCGAAGTCGTCGTCGAGCAGGACCAGGTCGGCGGCCTCCCGGGCGACGTCCGTTCCGGATGCACCCATGGCGACGCCGATGTCGGCCTCGTTGAGCGCCGGGCCGTCGTTGACCCCGTCTCCGGTCATCGCGACCACGTGTCCGCGGTGCTGGAGTGCGCGGGCGATGGCGAGTTTCTGTTCCGGTGAGACGCGGCTGACCACGATGCCGTCCCGGTCCAGGAGGACCCCGAGCGCCCGCTCGTCCTGGGGCAGGTCCTTGCCCTCGACGACCACGGGGGTGTCCAGGCACAGGCCGGTCTGCCGGGCGATCGCGAGGGCGGTGACCGGGTGGTCCCCGGTGATCATGGCCACCTTGATGCCGGCCTGGCGGGCCTGGCGCAGGGCCGGGGGGACACTGTGCCGCGGCGGGTCCTGGAGGGCGATCAGGCCGACGAGGGTCAGGCCGTGCTCCAGCTCTGATGCGGTGGTGTCCGGCCCCGGGGCCTCCGTCCGGCCCAGGGGACGCCGGGCCACGGCCAGGACGCGCAGGCCGCGGGCGGCCATGCCGGACAGGACCCCCGAGGCCAGGCCCACCTGGTCACGGTCGAGGCACAGGGTCAACACGTTCTCCGGGGCGCCCTTGACCAGGAGGTCGCCCCCGACGACGACCGACTCCCGGCGCCGGTCCGGATCGAAGCCGAACCGCCGGGTGACGGAGGTGGCGTGCACGCCCTCCGGGCCGGCCAGGCGGTGCGCCAGGGCATCGAGTGCGGCCTCCATGGGGTCGCCGTCGGGCAGCCAGTCCTCCTCGTGCTGACGGATACGTCCCCGGGACGCTGCCCGGGCCACCCACGCCGCATCGGTCGCGGCGGCACGGGCCGGTGGTGGTCCGTCCACCGTCGCCACGGGGTGATATCCCTCGCCGTCGATCGAGACGGTCCCGGCCGGGGTCCAGACCTCGACGACGTTCATCCTGTTCTGGGTCAGCGTCCCGGTCTTGTCCGTGCAGATGAACGTCGTCGATCCGAGCGTCTCCACCGCCTGCAGGTTCCGCACCAACGCGTTGCGGCCCGCCATCCGCTGGGCTCCCATGGCCAGGGACAGGGTCACCGTGGGCAGCAGTCCCTCGGGGATCATCGCCACCGCCACACCGATGGCGAAGAGGAACGCGTCCCTCAGCGGTGTTCCCGCCAGCAGCGAGACGACGCAGAAGGCGGCACCCAGGCCCAGGGCCACCGAGGAGAGCATGCGGACGATGCGGCGCAACTCGCGTTGTAGCGGCGTGGGTGGCGGAACCGCCTGGCCCGTCAGGGTGGTGATGGCCGCCAGCCGGGTCGCCGACCCTGTCGCGGTGGCCTCGGCCTCGGCGGACCCGTTGGCCAGGAACGTGCCCCCGAAGCCATCGCTTCCCGTGCCCTTGACCACGGGCATGCTCTCCCCGGA
>NZ_DAOMPX010000052.1:0-15176 GCF_035445025.1 Citricoccus sp.
CTTAGAGTGATTGCTGCACCGACGGTCGGCCACTAGGGCAAGTGGCCGTTCTTGGGGACGTTGAATCCAGGATCTGGACTCTCCACGGCAACCCTTCATGATCGCGAGACAGCCCCCGACCAGACTGTTGATAACAGCCAGTCAAGTCCTCCACTCCCCCGGCCTCAGTCAACCAGGCCGCAGGTCATCTCGAGGTGTGCTGTCTTCGGTCGCCCCGTGAAAGAAGACCGAGATGTCCCATCAACCTCGTCACGACCCGGCGTGTTCGCGTCCGAGTGCACGCACACGGGTCAAAGTATCCATGTACCGCAGCGTCGCTGCCGTCATCATTGCGGGGGGCCTGCTCGCCGGCGGCGTGGCGCCTGCCACCAGTGCGCCAGGACCGGTGACCGCCCCTCAGCCGACGGCCGCCAGTTGCACCGCCCAGTCCCCGCCGAGCGACGTCGGGAACGCCATGGCGTGGGAGATCCATCGCCTGGTCAATGAGCAGCGGACGCAAAACGGCCTTGCGGCCCTCGAGGTCGACCAAGGTGTCAGCAACGCTGCCATCAAGCACTCTCAGAACATGGCCCGGACTGGAATCTTCAGCCATGTGATCAACGGCAAAGGCCCCGCTGACCGGCTCAAGGACGAAAACGTCTCGTTCACCTCATACGGCGAGAACATCTACAACACCTGGTGCCAGATGAACGGCAAACCAGCCTATGCCGTAGACGGGTTCCCCCAGAAGGCGGTGACTGCATGGATGAACTCCGCAGGGCACCGCGCCAATATCCTGAACCCGGATTTCACCCACACCGGGATCGGTATCTGGGCAATCCCCAGGGACAACAAGGGGTACATGTACACCACCCAGGTCTTCATCGAGCGCTGACCGCGCTGCGTGAAGGAACGACCAGATAGCCATCGGCCCCCGTCGCGGGTCCCGGTTCGACCGGGATCCGCGACTTCAGACTATTCAACCCGTCCGTCCTGAACGGGTGGGCGACAGATATCAGGGCTCTCCCATCCCCGGGGATGCGAGAGGGTGGCATCACGAATCTTGCGCCTTCTGCGGAGTGAAGAGGTCCTCGATCGTGCATTGGAAGACGTTCGCGAGCCGGAACGCTACCGGCAGGGACGGGTCATACCGGCCCTTCTCGATCGAGATGATGGTCTGGCGGGAGACGCCGAGCTCGTCAGCCAGTCGCTGCTGAGACCACCCGCGGGCCTGCCGGTGCTCCGGAAGCGCGTTCTCCACCTACTGCGCCGATCTCTTCAGCCACACGTAGCGCACGGCGAGGTCGAGCATGGCGAAGAGCACCAGCGCCGATATCGCCCATGTCAGGGGTGCTTCAACCCCCGCCAGGCCGAGTCCTCCGGCGCTGAGACCACCCACGATGAGGATGTCCCCGAACGCTCCGCTGGCCGCCTTGTCATACCAGGCCGACTCGATCGAGTCCTCGGGCTTGTCGAGTGCCCCGGCCAGCGTCGAGCGATCCACCAGCACCGCCCAGCCCAGCGCTGCACTGACCGGGAGGGTGACGACGAAGACCACAGAGAAGGCGAGAATGGGATCCTGTGTGGTGCCCAGGACTAGGAAGAGTCCGCCCAGACCGGCTGAGATGAGCGCGCCGATGGTCAGCGAGACGACCAACAACGTCGTCGAGCTGCCGCCGAATCGTGCTCGTCCCCATGCGCTCCGTGTCGCCCTGTTGGTGTCCATGCCGTCTGCCCTTCCCTCGTCCGCACCCTGTCGTGTCAAGCTCACCTTACAGACAAGCGTGCTTGACGTAAAGACTGCTTTACTAGTTCGAGGAGAGTCCGGACGCGTGAGGGCCCTGTCCCTGTTGAAGTATGACCTGGGCCTCGCCACCCCGGTGCTCATCGGCGACTTCTTCACCGTCCGGCGCCCGCCATGGTACTGATCTGCGCGGGTGGCCCGGCCCCCGCATGACCGTCACCATGTTCTACGCACTCACACGCCCGAAGCCCCGCGTGGAGTGCTGTGGCTGCATCTGCCACTGCATCGTGGCCATGTTCGCCGTCCTCGACGGAAGGCGTCTGCGGTCATCTTCGGTTGCCCTTAAGCGCGCTGGGTTCACACGTCACTGGGTCGAGCCCCGCCGCCATGCGGTGACGTGCCGTCGTCATGCCCTCGCACACAAGCGACAGCTTGCGTACGTTGCCGTTCATACGCAGCACATAGTCGACCGACTGCCAGTCAGCATCAACCGGTGGCACCGCCGTGAGCAGCGATGAGAACGCGATCGCACCCGCAGCCTCACCCATGGCCATGTACTGCGGCTCCATACGTACCGATCCGTGAGCACGGGGAGTCGCCGAGACATTCACTGTCACCATCAGGTTGTCGAGGTTGACCGGGTGGATCACGCCGCGAGGCACTTCATACCAGGGAACGGCCGCGTAAGAAGCCCAGTCGCGGTACATGACACCGTCCCAGTAGCGGTACTCGCTCGGCTTGTTGTCGACGTGGTACGTGCCGATCGCGATGCTCTCTTCGGCAACGCGCTGCGCCGGGTCGTCGATGTTGTGCATGGTCAGCGTCTCTTCGCCGACGATGCGCCGCCCCTCACGGATGTATGGCTCGTACGGCCAGTTCTCGTTGTCCGTGAACTCGTCCGCGCACAAACCGAAACCGGCCATGGATTCACGCACGCCTTCTGGCGTCTCATGCTGAAGGAACCACATCCAGTTGCGCTGATAGTCTTCCAGCTGATCGAATACGGCGTCGCGTTCGCCCGTGAACAGCCCGTCTGGCGCCGGGACGTTGGCGAATCCGTGTCCGTTGTTGAAGTCCCACTTCCCATCCTGGGTCGGGACGATTTGGACGGGCCCAGTAACTCGGCCGTGACCAGCGAGCTGGACTCCCCATGTCAGTCCGCCCTGCCAACGCCGCCACCCGTCGGCGTATCGCTCGTAGTTGCCTGTCTTCGCAAACGGAACCCTGTTGTTCTCGTCCTTCGTCACGCACAGGCGATAGGTCATTGAGATACGACCGTCACTGGCATCGTCGACCCATGACGCGGAGGGCGGGACACCGGTCGTGACGTAGGGGTTCTCCGCGAACGCAGCCTCGGCACCTGACACGTCCTCGGGTTCCAGCTTCGAGAGGACTTTCCAGACACGCTCTGCCCGTGGCTCGTCGTAGTCGAACCAGTCGCCGTAGCCCAGACGGTGGGGAGCGCCGGCAGCGGCGGCCAGTTCGCCGGTGTACGTCGCGTCCACGAAGACCGGGCCGCAATACTGGGAACGGGTGGTGGTGATGCAGTCGATCTGCTCGCCACTTTTCGCTACGGATTCAAGTGTCTCGTCCGTGAAGACCTCAACCCCGGCATCGCTGAGGTGCCCCCGGAAGATTTCCTCTGCATCGCTCGGAGTGACGTTCCAGGCTCCGGCGTCATCGTAGGTATCCCTCACCCCCTGGAAGAAGCGGTCAGCGTAGCCCGTCACCGCGGACTTCCCCCCGATATCGGCTGCGCCAAGACCGTTGGAGATGGCACCGCCAACAGTTGGATACTCGCTGATCAACGCGACTCGGTGCCCGTGCTTCTCACCCCGTTCCGCAGCAGTGACCGCGGCGGCAACACCGGACGGTGACCCACCGAAGACCACGACATCAAAGTCGGAGCGGACTACGGAGATCAGGGACGCCGCTGGTTCACGAGGAACATCGACGCCATCCGCTTCGACTGCACAGCCGGTGAGGCCGAAGACCGTTCCCGCTGAGACGAGGAACGCGAGTAAGACCTGACGCACCATTGATGGATTCGTCTTCGAGTCGCACACCGGTTCAGGCTGCAGGGTCCGTTCTGTCATCGATCTCGCTCCCATTCGGTGCTAGCAGCCGCTCATACTCCGATCCGGGCGCACGTGTAAATTGACGTGATAGTGATTTTCGGCGTCGATTTAGCACAATTATCACGACACGTTCCGGTCATTCACGACCGTCGCCAGACTGGGGTTGGATGTGCACTTATCCTCACGGCATAAAAGTACTTTCTGCCCTCGCTCATCCATAGGGTGGTCCGCACTCGTCAAGCACTGAGATCAGTACAGCGACTGCTCCATCCCACTCAACGCATACGTGGTCCCGTGCTTTTCTGCCCCCGGTCGTTGCGCCATGGGCCGTTACCTATTGACGGCGCCATCATCAGTCGGTCCAGACGAGGTGCAGGGCCTTCCCGAAGGCACCGGCGTCCCGAATGGCGGCAGGGTGACCCAGAAGAATCCCGTTCGAGCCCGTCGGACACGACGTGGCGGGCTCAGGCGGTCAGACGGTTATTGTCGGGGCTCATCGGTGATTCCTATTCTGAATCCACCGCTTTCCAGCTGTCCTAGTGCAGCACCCTTGGGGACAGCCTCACCGGACTGGCCCCCGGGCAAACCCCAGCGCCATCGCGCACAGGATCGCGAGGTGGTCTCGACCGGATCTCCACAGACGGATCTCATCGCCAGAAACCCGACTCACGCAGGGAAGCAGCAGACCGATGAATACAGCGCAGGACAACAGCGGGACGGAGGACCTACGCCGTGCCCTGCAGGAGCTGGGCAAACGGCTGGTCGGCTCGGTGATCGAGCCGCAGGACCCCCTCTACGACGAGGCCCGCGCGGTATGGAACGGGATGATCGATCGGCGTCCACGCGCCGTCATCCGGGCAGGCGCCGTGCAGGACATCGCCCCAGTGCTCGAGGTGGCACGGAACACCGGCCTGGCGTTGGCCGTGCGTGGTGGCGGGCACAGCATCGCCGGTCACGGCACGGTCGAGGACGGCCTGGTGCTGGACCTGGGTGTCTTGCGGAGCGTGGAGGTCGACGTCGAACGCCGGTTGGTGACCGTGGCACCTGGAGCAAGACTGTCGGACGTCGATCGGGCGACCACCGCCCACGGGTTGGTCGTGCCGCTCGGGGAGGTCAGCATGACCGGGGTCGCCGGGCTGACACT
Organism: Citricoccus sp.; assembly: GCF_035445025.1. Classification (NCBI taxonomy): domain Bacteria; kingdom Bacillati; phylum Actinomycetota; class Actinomycetes; order Micrococcales; family Micrococcaceae; genus Citricoccus; species Citricoccus sp. Next base: position 4,946 of record NZ_DAOMPX010000052.1, read on the forward strand.
CGGCGGGGGGGTCGGCTGGCTGACCCGGACCCACGGTCTGAGCCTGGACAACCTGGTCGCTGCCGACCTGGTCACCGCCCGCGGTGAGCACCTGCATGCCAGTGAGCAGGAGAACCCGGAGCTGTTCTGGGGCCTGCGCGGCGGGGGCGGGAACTTCGGCGTGGTGTCGTCCTTCACCTTCCGGGCACACCCGCTGCCGGCCGAGGTCCTGTGCGCCAACCTCTTCTACAGGCCCGCGCGCTGGCGAGATGCCCTACGTGCCTTCGACCGGTGGGCCCAGGAGCTGCCCGAGGAGATGAACGCAGGCATCACCTTCATCGTGCTCCCGCCCGAGCTGGGCATGGGCCGGCAACCCTGGATGGTGCTCGGCTGTGTGTGGGCGTCCGAAGACCACGACGCCGGCCGGGGGTTGATCGAGCGCCTACGGTCGGCCGTGGCCCCGGATGCGGAGGAGACCGCCCCGACCTCCTGGACCGTCTGGCAGTCCGCGATGGACGAGATGTTGCCCCCAGGCTCCCGGAGCTACCTGAAGAACCAACCCATCACCGGACTGGACGAGACAGCACGTGAGGTGCTCGTGGACGTGGCCTCGGATATGACCTGGTTCGGGACCGCGATCAACATCTACACCATGGGCGGAGCCTTCGGCCGGATCCCCGACGATGCGACCGCTTTTCCCGATCGCTCGGCGAAGTACTGGGTTGAGATCACCGGCTTCTGGACCGACCCGGCCGAGGACCAGCGGCTCAGCGCGTTCGCCCGGACGGCCCACGCCCGGCTCCAGCCCTTTGCCGCCGCAGGACAGTACGTCAACTTCATCGGTGAACCCCTAGCGGGAGCAGAGGAGACGGCAGAGACGGCACGCCGGGCCTATGGACTCGTCAAGTACGAGCGGCTGGTGGCCCTGAAGAATCGCTACGACCCGGAGAACCTCTTCCGCCTCAACCACAACGTCATTCCCGTTAACGCAGGGACCCCGTCCTAGCTCTGGGACAGGCCATGAGCATGCCACGGCACGGGGCAATGGAGTTCACTGGAGGGCATCCCGACCTGTTGACGAGGAGCTCAGGAGAGAAAGCACCACCAGCAGCAGCATCAGGTCTGAGGCAACCGATGGTGAGTCATGTGCGCCACGCCGGTCCCGGTGTTCGGGACAAGGTTGTGGCAACTGCTATGGCTCCGACAACCTGGGCCACCCCAAGCGCGCGAGTCAGTCCTGGACGCTCTCGGAACCACGCCATCATCGGAGCCCACGGGCCAAACTCCCATCTCGCGCAATGTTCCACTGGGAACAACGTGGTGAGAACTCCGTCACCGATTTTCAGCATGATCACTGTTTCTGCGATCCGCACGTCCACGAGAGCCTCCTCCGGGATGAGGAACACATGTTCCGCATCGCTGCGTGTCGGCATTCTAGGACCTTCGGCGGAACGGTCTCCATACTTAAGCCGCGGGCTCGTGAGTGTCCGCCGCGGTCGAAGGCCCAGCGCCAGCTTCCATGAACTCATTGAACAGGACGAAACGCCCGGGGTTCACGGGGTCGACGTACACCGTGAGGAGTTCTCCCGGGGCCCATGCCGGGTCCGGATACCGTGCCGTGGACCCGAAGGAGTTCCAGGCGCTGCTGAAGGTTGAGATCTCACCGTGCAGGACCTGGCCATGAACGGGATAATCCAGGGTGGCTGTCGTCTGCGTGATGTATCTGCGTCCGGAGTCCCGTGACACGTGCGTTGAATGCTCCACGCTCACACGTCCCACGACGCCGGTGGTCTCGATTCCCCCGCTCTTCAGACGGTTGTAGTGGATCTGTTCGCCGTACTCGAGGGTGAGGTGAACGCAGCCGACACCGAGGATCAGGGTCGCCAGGCCCAGCGCAATCCAACGAAGGATTCCCGTTCGGCGGGCTATACGCTGGTTGTCCCAGCCCGGGGCGAAGTAGCCATTGCCCTGACCGTCATTGACGTACCACTTCGTCGTATTGCTCATCTCAAAGGCGAAACGGCTCCTCGAGACGCAGGGGGATCGCGTCCACCCCTGAGGAGGGACGAACACCTGTCGGGAAGCGTCCTCGATCGGCAACTGTGAGACAGGCTGGTCATTCGGGCGTGCGTTCACGAGACAGATCCTTTCCGCCCAGCGGTTGGATGGGTGTCTGCCCAACGCGAGGTCGAGACCGCCCTCCAGTCATGGCTCGTTCAGCCTCACGATTCTCTCGCACATGGTCGCACATGAATCACGCCCCGCGGATGGTTGCGCTGTCGTGCCACTCCCCCCCCCCAGGGACACACCGGAGGTTGCGCTACTGACGGCCGTGGCGCCCCGGGGAGCAGGCTTCGATCACGGTTCGGTCCCGAAGCACCGTTCGGCCTAGCGAAGAGCGGTTTTCGACGCAACGACGGGATAGCTTGAGTGTGCCTGCTGCTCCTCGCGGCCCCTGGGGTGAGGTCCTCGCCCTGCCGGAAATGAGTGGCAGTTCTTCCTGTCATCGCCATCGCTGTCGCACGCACCTTCCGAGAGGACCCTCCATTGACACATACGTCATTGCCCGCACCCCGACCGCCCGCTTCCAGTAGGAAGGCGGCCACGGCCGCGGTGCTCGGCACCGTGCTGGTGGCGGCATCGCTGTCGGCGATCCCGGCCAATGCCGCCACCGGGGCCGGGACCATCGCCCCCTACGGCGGTTACGTCCAGGACATCTCCATCGTCGAGGACCGGCTCACCGCCGAGGACGACCACCTGACGGTGGCCGTCGACTTCTGCCTGGTCCCGGGCTCCGCCGCCCGCCGGGGCGTCGAGGACATCTGGCTGGACACCGCCACGCCCATCGCCGACTACGAAGGCCCCTACGACCGCTTCATGTTCTACACGGGCATGACCGTCGGGGACGCCACCGGGAAGAACACGTTCCGGGTGGAGATGCAGGCCGCCCCGCTGGAGACCGAGGTGCCGCTGTCGCAGGCGATGATCTCCTTGTATCCGATCTCAGGACCGGCGACCTCGAAGGGTGGTTGTGGCACGGTAGAACTGCCGGTTCAGATCCCGCCGTACTACTGGGAAGACAGGTCCCTGACGAAGTCCTTCACGGGCAGCGACGCATTCGGCAACCGGTTCACCGACAAGGTCACCCTGGGCCGCGGCGGCCTAGACACCCTTGATGCGGCCGAGCCGCAGCTGCGCCCCGACCTGCTCTGGGACGGCTCCGTCGAGTGGTACTCGATCACCCCCGAGGGCCCGGCCGAGTCCGTGTCGCTCACCCTGGACATCCCCGGTCAGTGCAGCGACGTGGAGTGGATGGGATCTTCCGCCGGAGAGGGCACCGAGGACTGGCGGACTGGCCGGGTCTCCTGCGCCCAGGGCGTGGTGCGAGCCCGCCTCGACGGCGGCCTGGCCGGGAACGAGCGATTCACCGTGGATGCCCGGGACACTTCGGGCCTCACCCCCGGGGAGTCGGTCGCGGGCCGGACCACCGTCAACCTCGACGGGGAATACCACCGACTGTCGGAGACCGTCGAACTGGCCGAGGCCACCGCCTCCTTCGAACGCCCCTGGGCCCCGGTGGCCCACGGGGACCTGTGCCCGGTGTCCTTCTCGGACATCCGTCCCGGAGGGGCGTTCTTCGGGCCCATCCAGTGGCTGGGCTGCGAGGGCATCTCTGCCGGCCAGTCCAACGGGGCCTTCGGCGTGAACCGGCAGATCACCCGCGGGGAACTGGCGGCCTTCCTGATGCGCGCCTACGGTGAGAAGCACCTGGATCCCATCACCGCGCGCCAAGAGCGGCGATGGCTGCCGCCTAAGACCAGCCCGTTCACGGACATGACGCCCCGTTCGGCCCACTACGCGGCGGCGACCTGGCTACGCTCGATGGGCATCGCCGGCTACGCCGACGGCACCTTCAAGCCCAGCCAGCCGGTCTCCCGTGTCGAGGCCGCGCAGTTCATCTACCTGGCCGACCACGCCGGCGAGGACTGGAACGCACCGTCCAGAAGCCCGTTCGCTGACATCCCGGCCACGTACAGCCGCTTCGAGGCGATCAGCTACCTGTACGCCACCGGTGCCACCCGCGGTTACACCGACGGCACCTTCCGCCCGAGCCGGGACATCACCCGCGGGGAGATGGCCAAGTTCGTCGAGACGGTCTTCAACGACTGACCCGGCAGCATCGTGACACGGCACAGGCCGGTCGGCGCCCTACCGGCACCGGCCGGCTTGTGCCGTTTGCACCTCCCAACGCCCCGAAGGGTCGTGCGGGCCCCTGATGAAAGGAATGCTGCTGCGTGAGGACCGTCGGCCTGCCGTGGAGTCCGAAGCGTTGATCCTGCTCCCGGACGCGGTGGAGGAGGTGGAGGACGTCGTCTCCCAGCCGGAGCGGTGTCTGGTGAGCATGTATGCCGAACCGCAACGGGCAGCGCGAGTGTGGCGCGAGCGACGGACGAGACACCCCTACGGTAGCGAGGGGCTGCTGCGCCTGTCCTACTGCGGAGGAGAACTCCTAAGCCCGGGCTGAGGGGATGAGGTCTCCGGAGTGTGGTTCGCCCTGATCGAGTGCGTCCAGGCGTACGTGGAGACCGGCAGAGGCTTGACGTCGTTCCCCGGCCAACCGGTGGACGTGGAGTTGCGTCGCACCGCGGCGGGAGGACGACGCCGCACCCCGCAATTGACTTGCCAATGAGGAAACTGATTCACTTGCAGATATGGAAAACAATGCCTCCGCCGAACCCACCGCTCGACCCTCCAGCATCCAGGCGCAACGGCTCCTGCATGACCTGGAGTCCGATCGAGCGGCCCTGGCAGAGCGGCTCGCGGCGCCCGGGTGGCTCTACCCGCTCGTGGCCCTGATCGTCGCCGGTTACGTGGCCACACCAGCCGTCCGGTCGAGCGAGCCACGCAACGCCGTGGTGGGAGGTCTCATCGTCGGCACCATCGTCGTGCTGATCGCCTACCAGCGGCTGTCCGGAGTTCGGGTGGGGCGCATACGCGTCCGGGCCGGTGCGGTGCTGACGGCCCTGCTCGTGGTGACCCTGGTGTTGCTGAGCACGTCCTATGGCCTGGTGGCGTCGCTGAGCGCGTGGTGGGTGCTGGCACCGGCATCAGCGTGCTTCGTGGTGGTCCTGTTCGGCGGCCGATGGTTCGATCGCCTGTACCGAGAGGACCTGGGTCATGGCCGCTGAAGCCGCTTTCGACGACACCATCCACGCCCCTCTCCGTCTTCGCATCTGCGGGGTTCTTCGCCACCTCGAGGAGATCGACTTCGCAGTACTGCGCGACACCCTGGGCACCACCGACGCCACGTTGTCCAAGCATCTCAGAGTGCTCCTCGACGCGGATTACATATCGATGACCAAGAGTCCATCACCGAACCGCGCCGATGCGCGGCGCCTCACCTGGATCAGGCAGACGCGGACCGGCAGGCAAGCCTTCGACGCGCACATGGAAGAACTTAGGCGGATCGCAGCCGGGCTCTCCACCACATCAGCCGACCCCCCGTGAAGCCGACCCGCCGCCTGAGGATCCCCCAGCCTGGGGCGGAGAGCCCGCCATGCTGGTGACGCACGATCGACCCGTGCACAACGAGCGGCGACGGGGGGCGGCACCAGGCGGGCCGCACGGGTTGTCTCGACCATCGCGTGGTCCGTCAGCAGAGCGTCGACGTGTTCGAGACATCTCCCACGCGCCCTCAGTCCACGAGCTGGAGATCGAACTCCGCAGGGCCAGGAAGTGTGTCGTGATCATCGGCAAGGGACATGTAGTTCACGGAGTGGAGATATCCATCGATCACCCACAGTTCCACGAGTCCCAGACACTCCCCCCGGCGCCGGACCTCGAGGACGGAGAACGGGCCGCCCTCATGATGGATGCGAGTAGACGGTGGCAGCTCGGCGACGGAGAGGCGGAAGCAGTCGCAGTCCTCGAACTCGTAGCCTCCCCACCGGGCAGACCGGAGCTGCTCGCGCACCGGCACGCGGTGCGGATCATCGCCACCGCAGAGCAGCTCCAGGAGAACGCGCTCGAGCGAGGTGAAGGGATCCCCGGCCATGCGCTGACGACGTGCCTTCATCTCGTCACCGTACGACACCACGGGGTGGTTCGGTGCCATGGACCGCGACGTGGGACGCTGCCCGATGGCGAAGGAACAGGGAGGACCCGTCCCTGGTCGTGCCCAGGAACCGGCCCCCCCCTCGCCGAGGTGCCGGGTGGTTACCTGCCGGCCGTGATGGTCAGCGACTGTGCCCTGCTCGTGGTGTGGACCGGAGACCAGGACGTCTTGGTGACCTGCTTGGAGGTCGTCGTCGACGTGTACAGGTAGTCCCTGACGGACTCTACGTACGGGTAGAGCGTGACCTTGGCGGTCGACCCCGGGACCGGTTTCACGGCCCCCTCGGACACGGTGTCCTCCAGCCACAGCACCTCGTTGGCCAAGTCGTTGGCCCGGTTCGAGGCGGTGTCGGGGAAGCGGGCTGCGAGGGCCTCATAGGATCCGTCGAAAGCGCCGGTGCACTTAAGGTCGATGAACTCGATATCCACGCGGCCAAGGAACGGGTCGACATCGGATTCCACCGGCCAGACCTTGGCCACCGTGCACGTCATGGCCACCGCGCTATCACCGTCGGACACCAGTTTCCTGGTGGTGCTCTTCACGGTGGTCGTCGTGGTGACGGGGACCTGGTACTTCACCGTCGTGGTGGCACTGTATTTCCCAGCCTTCAAGCGAGCAGTGGGCTTGGCAGAGACGAGCGTCTTGGATCCTTGCTTGACGGTCAGCGTCTTGGACACCAGTCGGGCTCCCGAGGCGAGGGATACGTTGGGCGCCACGGTGACCGTGCCACCGCGTGGTGCGGTCTTGGCGGGGATGGTCTTGACGGTGACGGCCTCGCGCACCACCAGCGCCTGGGTCCTGCTGGCCGTCTTCGAGACGGACCCGACCTTGTAGGTGACCCGGGTGGTGACCGAATAGGTGCCGGCCTTGAGCGAGGCGCTGGCCTTGCCGGAGACGAGCGTCTTGGTGCCTTGCTTGACCGTGAGCGTCTGCGCGGTCACGGAGGCACCGGCGCCCGCGACGGCCGAGGGACGAACCGTGGCGCGGCCCCCGACCTTCACGATCGGGCTCGCGATCATCTGGAGAGTGACGCGTGGGGTGGAGGTGGACGCCGCCACGAAACCGGTGGCGACTGCGGCGGTGCTTGCGGGCGACGAAGACGGAGCGGCCGAAGCCCCCGCCGCCGTGCCGAGTACGAGCGATGAGACGGTTGCGATGGTCGCGATGGCGCGACCCCATGATGAGGCCAAGTGGTTCCCCTGCAAGTCAGGCGGCGCTTATGGCGCCTGCGCGTGTGATGCAGGCATCATAACCGCCTCCGGAGTGCCCGACGGGGACATCCCAGGGTGGGGGCCCTGCCGTTCACGCAGGGCCGTGGAGAAGGCGCCGACAGTGTCAGCTGCTGGCACCCGCCATCAGGGTGGTCAGTCGGTGCGGATGAGGCACCAGGCCTTCTCGAAGGCACCAGCGTCCAGGTCGGACTGGCGCATCCACACCTCCAGGCTGCCGGCGTCCCCGAACCAGCCCTCCAGCACGGTCCAGCTCTCGATCTCCAGGATGAGCCGGTATTCGTCGCCGCCAGTAAGCGGCAGGACCTCGGGCAGGATGTCCAGGGTGGCGGTGTGGTGGCCCCGGGAGCTGTAGCCGTAGGCGTGGGTGGTGGGGATCGCGTAGTCCCCGCCGATGCCTCGCTGGGTGATCCACGCCCGTTGCAGGGCCTGGGTGAGTTCCTCGAGCCGGTCGACGTCACCGGCGTTCTGGGGGGAGAGGTCGAGGGGCGAGGGCAGGGCGAAACTGGAGAACGGCAAGGCCAGCTGGCACACCTGGTGTGGAGTGTTTCCGGGCCCGGGGGCCTCGATCAGGGCTGGGCGTGTGCCCGTCGGATCATGGGACTGACCGCCCGTCGGGTACGCGGGAACTTGCGTCACGATGACAGCCCAGGCGCCTCGGGCCTGATCACCGGGGTCATACCCGAAGGTCCGCAGATCGTGGAAGACCTGCAGGATGCCCATCCGCGGCAACCCTTCCTGGAGCTGCCCTGCTGGCCAGGTGGCCTTCCCGGCGCGGTCGATGGCCCCGTCCAAACCAGCCAGGTCGATGGTCGCCACGTGCGACAGCGGGGTGCCGTCTGCCGCGTGCGGCCAAGCGCCCACGTCCACGGTCGGCCCACCGAACCAGCAGACCTGAGCTCCAGTCGGCCAGACGTCGCGCAGCTCCTCCTCTCCAGGTTCGAAGCTCTGCTCGCTGAAGGTTGGCGAGTAGAGCAGGCGGTCCTGCCATTGCGTCCCATCCTGCTCCCGGAGCCAGTCGAGAGCGGCCGGGTAGGTCCCGTGGATGGGCGGGAAGGACTCGGGTGAGAGAGTCAAACGGTAGCTCCTAGGGTTCTGAATGTGCGTGGTCGCTGCCCTGAGGAAGTCGTCGACCGCTGAGACGGCCCCGATCGAGTGCAGCCGTACCCATGACGAGTTCCGGCCGCGGCCGGGCTCAGGCCCAGAATGTGTCGGATGCGGCGGTGTCCTCCAGGAACTCCCGGCACTCGATGACCTTGCCGTCCCGCAGGACGAACACGGTGACCGTGTCCTGATCCAGGGTCTTGCCATTCCTGACCGCATGACTGTGGTGGATCCCCACCGTATGGGTCTCCCCGCCGATGATGTCCCGGACCGTCACCCGCAGGGACCCTTGGGACCGCTCACCCAGCTCTCGGAAGAACGCCAGGATGGCCTCTCGTCCTCGCTTGGCCCCTGATAGCGCACCCTGTCCGGGGACGTGCCAGACCGCGTCCTCGCCGAACAATTCGCCGAGGGCCCCAAGATCCCCTGCGCTGAAGGCCTCGTAGCCGCGCCGAACCAGTTCGGCGTCTTCAACCGCTCCCATGCCCAACACCTCTCCTTCGCCGGTCGTGTCCGGACGGCTTGAGAGTATTCCCGGCCCCCACCCCCGGTCGAGGTCCAGGAGCCCGGTGCTCCGCTGGGTGAACCGCGCGCCAGGACTATCCGCTGCACCCGGGACCCCGTGTAATCTCGTCGCTCACGGTGGGTGCTCGCCACCGGACCGGCACGGCGTCGAGTGCGCAGGCACAGGCGTGGGACGGCGGGGAAGGGAGACGTCCGTGGAGTTCCAGGGCGCCATGGAGGCAGTGGGCAAGGCGGTGGACATCGCCGGAGTGGTGGCGATCGTGGTGGGCATCGCCGTGGCGAGCTTCATCGCCGCCGGGGCGCTGCTCGGCAAGGGGCCGGATCGGACAGACGTCTATCACCAGTATCGACGACGCCTGGGGCGGTCCATCCTGCTGGGGCTGGAACTGCTCGTGGCCGCGGACATCATCCGGACCGTGGCCGTCACGCCCACCTTCGCCTCGGTCGGCGTGCTGGCGCTGATCGTCCTGATCCGCACCTTCCTGAGCTTCTCCCTCGAGCTCGAGATCACCGGCCGGTGGCCCTGGCAGAAGAAACCCCTGGAGACATAGGCACGGCCGGCCCCGGTGCCGTTGGCTCGTTTCCTCCCCCTCCCCCGCCTGACCGTGGTCCCCGCGACAGACACGCAGGACCGTGCCGGTGCCGGCGAGCGCTGATTCCCGGCACGGGCGGCGATGCCACCACGACCAGGGGTCCTCCCGCCGCACGGCAGGAGGACCCCTGGTCCCGGGCCCTGCCTACTGGACCGGAATGTTGCCGGCGTAGTCCGTCTGGTATCCGGTCACCGGCTGGTGCGGGATCTCCTCCCACCGTTCCGGATCCTCGTGCTGCACCTCTCCCGTGGCCATCCCGAGCAGGAGTTCCTTCAGTGCCAGCACGTTCTGTCGGACCGACTTGCCACGGGCCTTCTGTCCCAGGCTGCCGTCGGAGGTGTTGCCGCTCGTCTCGAAGAACACGACCGGGTTGGTGTGCCCTTCGGGGTTCAACCCCTGGTAGTCCAGACCGAGCATCATGGCCGAGACGACACCGCCCTTGATGTCGATCTCCATCCCGTTGCCCACCTGATAGCGGTCCATGTTGATGGATCCATACTGCGAGAGCTGGTCGTAGACGTGCACGAGCATCTGCCGGGTCAGCACGTCGTAGGCCCCACCCTCAAGCCCGGGCAGGGTGGGCCCGCCAGGCGCCAGGGAGATGCCGAGAGACAGGGTCACGTCATCGCCCGTTCCCCATTCCTTCTTCAGGCCCTGGTGATGGATGTCCACCCCGAAGGCCGGGT
>NZ_DAOMPX010000053.1:0-14806 GCF_035445025.1 Citricoccus sp.
AGCTGCCGCTTAGGCAGCCTGACCCACCCTGTCACCTATCGGTGCAGCAGTCCCGCCCTGGGCCATCAACACCCAGAAACTCCCCTCCTTGGCAATCCGTTCCTTCTTCGACAACACGCGCAACACCTCATCAGTGGGGGGGGTGTTGCAACGACCGATTGAGCTCGCCGATCCTCAGACGGACGCTATGTCGCTGATGCTGCACGTCCCACTGCATGGGCTACAACGGGACGATGGGATGGCTCGATAAGTGGTTTGGCTTGGACGAAACGGACTGGCCGCAGGATCCGAAACTGAACATGTTTCGTGAGGCGGTGTGGCAGCTGTCGCTGGACGGTGAGGTCCGCGGATGGGTGACGACCTCTGTGATGCCCATGCGTTCGCTGCCGTTCTTCTGGGATAAGCAGGAACAGATGTGGACCCAGGTGCATTGGGTGGACGGCCGGCACGAGTACTGCGAAGAAGACTACGGCCCCGAATGGTATGCGGTGGAGGAACTACGCCACGGACACTTCTCTACGTGGGATCCGGCGGTCGATGAGGAAGTCGACTTCGACGCGACGCTCGTCACCGGCGCCGAGCGAGACCGCCTATGGACAGAGTTGAACCACGGGCTCGAGCCTCACAGTCGGAGTTAAGGAGAGGCCCACACATATATATCCGCGTGGATTGACTGGGCCCAAGTGTCCGATGGTGGATCCCTCAGCGGTGTGGTGTTCAGCTTGGGATCGGAGTCTGCTGGTACGAGGCGAGAGCCCACCCGTTGCCTTGACGGACGTACACGCTTGCCATCAGAGCAACGAATGCCGGTGCTGTGCCGTCACGGTAGGCGGTACCGCGGTAGACGAGCACGGCGGCGGAGTCTCCGAGTGGGATTAGTCGTTCCTCATCGATGTCGTAGGAACGCCATGGTGGTGCTTCGTTGAGTGATTCGACGACGTCCTGTCGACTGAACACCTGACCGTGGGCCAGGACCATAACGCTGTTGTCTGTCATCAGTCGGCCGTAGAAGTCGGCTCCGGTGCTATTGCACAGCGATTGCCAGCCCTGATGCTCCAGCTCCATCAACTCCTGCAAGCTCATGCGGCCACGGTAGCCGCCGCTGCACGGCACTCGCTTGCCGGAGCGTCGCATGGACCTTGGTAGTGCGCCGCAAGCGGATCCCCAGCGAGACGGTCAAACCGGACCGCGGCCCCACGATGGTGGCTCGATTTCGTCCTGGGCGCGGCTGGCCACGTGCTGGACGGCTGGCCGCTGCCACCCGATTGATGTCCTACTAGAGCGACGGCTCACGACACGCTACCTTGGGGGCACCCCGAAGCAGAGGAGCGCCCGGTGGGCAAAGTGGTCATGTACGCCGCGGTGTCGGTGGACGGCTTCATCGCGGACGAGAACGACCAGCCCGGACCGCTGTTCGACTGGTTGACCAGCGGTGACGTGCCGTTGGACGAGAGTGGCGTGTTGACGGTGTCGCAGACGTCCTACGACTACACCCGGCCGTACTGGGACCAGATCGGGGTGACCATCGCCGGCCGCCACGTCTTCGACATCACGGACGGCTGGGACGGGACGCCTCCGGCCGGGGTGGACCACGTCGTCGTCGTGACCCACCGGGGCAGGCCCGAGGGCTGGGACCCCGAGGCCCCATTCCAATTCGTCGACGGCATCGAGGCAGGCGTGGCCACCGCGCAGGGACTCGCCGGTGACCGCATCGTCGAGGTCGCCGCCGGCGACGTCGGCGGCCAGGTGCTTGCCGCGGGCCTGGTCGACGAGGTGCGCATGGACGTCGTACCCGTCGTGTTCGGGTCCGGCAAGCCCTACTTCGGGTCGGTCCAGGGGCACCACCTGTTGGAGGATCCCGACGTGATGCTTCAGGGCCACCGGGTGCTTCACCTGCGCTATCGGGTGCGCCGTTGACCGATCCCCTTGCGGCAGGCTTCGGGACTATCTGCCCGGGTGTGCCCGCCGATCCGGTGGTCTTCAGCGCTGTGCCCGGCAGACCGACTCGCGGCGCCGAGCGAGGGCCGCTCCCGCAGCGGACCGTCGGCCCCGTCAGTGGTGACGATGGCCCGGTAAGTGCGCCTTCTCGCCGTCCTGGTCGAAGATGGTCAACAGCTCGACGGGTCCGTGATGCGCCTGGAGTAGGTGCGGGGTCATGGTGGAGAACTCCACAGCCTGACCCGGGTGGACCAGGATGGTCCGCGTGCCGAGCTGGAGCCGGATGGTGCCGCTGAGCACCGTGAACCACTCGTAACCGGGGTGCACGCGGGGCTCGTGCACCTCATGGTCGGCGGCCAGGCGCATCTTGGCGATCGTGACCCCCCGCCGGTCGCGTTCCCGCGAGAGCAGCCAGAACGTCGCACCGCCCATGGATTCGGGCTCCGGGCGAATCACCACGTCCTCGTCCCCCTCCGGCTCCACCAGCTGATCGAGGGAGGTGCCGAGCGCCTTGGCAATGGCCACGAGTTGCTCAAGCGCGATCCTCTGGTGACCGGTCTCGATGCGGCTGAGCGTGGACGGGGACAGGAAACAGCGGGCCGCGAGCGTGTCCAAGGTCCATCCGCGCGCTAGGCGCAACCCACGGATGCGCTGCCGGACGATGGACTCTGCCGATTCTTGCGTCATACGCAAGAGTGTATTCGTATTGTGGGAGACGGCCGTAATGTGGATGCCATGACTGCTCATCACCACGACCCTTTCGGCCACGAGGCTTGGCACGAGCTCCCCGACGGTTTCGCCGAGTACCTCGAGCTCGAAACCCGGCTGAACGCCCCGCTGCGTGATGCCGTCCTCGACCGTGTCGCCGGTGCCCTCGACGCAGACCCGGCCGTCGTTCTCGACCTAGGTTCCGGCGCCGGTGCAGACGCCGTGGCACTGGCCGGCCGGTTCCCCACCGCCCAGGTGCACGCCCTGGACGTCGCCCCGGAGCTTCTGGACCGTCTCGCGGGTGCGGCGACCGAGGCCGGACTGGCGGACCGGATCCACGGGCACCGAGTGGATTTGGACGGGGGCTGGCCGGCGGAACTCCCACAGGACGTGGACCTGGCCTGGGCGGCGCTGTCCCTGCATCACGTCAGCAACCCCGCCGCCGTGCTGCGGCGCGTGTTCACCGCGCTGCGGCCCGGCGGGGTACTCGTCCTGACGGAGCTCACCGGTGAGGAGGGGTTCGAACCCACAGATCTCGGCACCGACCGTGAGGGGCTGGCGCGCGCCCTGGCACAGCGCGCCCCGCACGCGATGGCGGACTGGGACCGGCTCTTGAACGAGGCCGGGTTCTGCGCGGTGAACCGCCGCGACCACGAGTTCGTCGTCCACGCAGAGACGGATGAGGGCGCCCGGTACCTGCAGCGGAGGGTGCAGTCCCAAAGGGAGCGGCTTACCCCGCAGCTGACCAGCACGGACATCGAGGGGCTCGACGGGGCCCTGGGTGCCCTCAAGGATGGGACGTCGGAGATCACCCTGCGCTCCGGCCGCGCGGTGTGGATCGCGACGCGCCCGTCGACGTCCAATGCCCCCACCGGGCATGCGGCCCGAGAACCGCTCCGTGTACGGGCCCAGGAGAGCAGATCTCAGAACGGCCGGTCCGACGCGGCGGCCGAGGACCTGGAGGCGGAGGTGGTCGTCCTGGGCGGCGGTCCCGCGGGGCTTGCGGCCGCCGTCGCGCTGGCCCGGTCGTGTCGCTCCGTCGTCGTGGTCGATGCTGGCGAGCCTCGTAACGCCCCCGCCGCGGGAGCCCACAACCTGCTCGGGCACGAGGGCATCGCGCCGGGGGAGTTGCTCGCTCGAGCCCGTACGGAGGCCGAGGCCTACGGTGTGCGGATCGTTCCGGGACGAGCGACCGGGATCTCGGGTGCAGTCGATGACTTCACCGTAGAAGTCGATGACGGGGCCTGCCTGGTCCGCGCGCGCCGGGTCATCCTCGCGACCGGGCTGGTCGACGACCTCCCGGACATCCCCGGGGTCCGCGAGGGCTGGGGTCACACCGTCTTGCACTGCCCGTTCTGCCACGGCTGGGAAGTCCGGGACCAGCAGATCGCCATCCTCGCGCGGGACGAGGTGGCCATCCACCAGGCCATGCTGTTCCGCCAGCTCAGCGACCGGGTCACCGTGTTCCTGCACGAGGCGCCGGAGCCCACCGAGGAACAACGAGACCAGCTGGCGGCGCTTGGGATCGAGGCCGTGCGGGGCCGGATCGAACGCCTGGTGCTCGAGGGCTCCCAGGTGCGCGCGGTGGAACTGGAGGACGGCAGCACCTTCGCAGCCGACGCCGCCGTCATCGCCCCGCGTTTCGAGGCCCGCACCGAGCTGTACGAGCAACTCGGGGGCACCATCGAGACGACACCTTTCGGCCGACAGGTCCCCGCCGACCCACGCGGGATGACAGCGATCCCGGGAGTCTGGGCCGCCGGCAATGCCAACCAGCTCATGGCGATGGTGGTCGGCTCGGCCGCGGCCGGCGTCACCACGGGTGCCGCCGTCCACGGCGACCTCTGCGTCGCATCCCTCCAGCAGGCCCTCGAGGCCCGTCGGGCCGTCACCGCCTGATCGCGGTCTATCGCGCACGCGGGCCGCCTCTTTGCTACTGAACCACTCCCGCCGACGCCCCGTGGGTTCGTCATTTTCGTAGGGGTAGCCGAGGAACTCACCGCACTGCCAAACATGGATCTCAGCGTGCCCCGGCAACTCAAAGCACCACCCCTTGCATCGCCACCACCAACCGTTCCGAAACGGGATCCCTCGCTGGGACGGTCCTGGCGAAAGGCTTCTTAGTTCCTCGCGGGACCGGTGGAGGTTCCTCTAACGGGCAGGCTGGCACGCGTGGACAGCGCCGCCAACAGGCGACCAAAGAAGACCGCCATTGTGAGATCAAATCCTTAATGCGGTGTTACCGTGCCAGTTGTTCCGTGGCGGCTGCGGCGAGGCCGAGGGCCGGAGCGCGGGGCTGGACTGGTGCATCTGGGACCTGGCGTGAGCACACTGGGGGCATGCATAGTTCCGAGTTCCTCATGACCGCGGACCTGGCCTTGGCGGCCAGGGCACTGGCCCAAGTCTCCGGGGCCTATGTGGCCGACCGCGCCGGGCTTGACCCTGGACGGTTACAGGCGTTCGAGCGGGGTAGTGCCGATCTGGCGATCGGAGAGAAAATGCGGCTGCAACGGGCTCTGGAAGACTGCGGAGTCGTGTTCATCCCCGAGGATGACCAGTCCGGTTATGGCGTGCGGCACCGGTTGACCCGCGCCAAGATGAACCGATTGGAGAACTGGGAGAACGAGGGCGGCCCCGCCTCCGAGCATGACGTCTAGCGCCGGTTCTGATCGGCCGGGTCCGACCGTGAGTCTGGACGCCTGCACCAGCGGTGTCTCAGGCGTTCACATCGAGCTACCCGTGCCGTGTTTGCGCACCGTTTCCTGGTTACGGCCTGTTCGACACGGTTATTCGTGACCTGACGCCCCGCCGCGATCATCACCGCGACGCTGACCCACGGGCATCCGGGCCCGCCCCATCTAACGGGTCGGGGGGAGGGGCTGGAGCTTGAGTTCTCGGGACTACGCTTCCTTCATGGGATCACCCGGGGCCGCCGCCGTTCATGCCGCGATCGTTTACAATCCGGTCGGCAGGCTTCCGCTGGACCGGGTGCGGGGGGCCGTCGAAATCCAGGAGCACCGTCATGGTTGGGGCCGGTCTCGGTGGTACCGGACGAGTCGGGAGGACTCCGGGCGGAGCGCAGCACAACAAGCCCTGGCGGGCGAGCCAGCGGTGGTCATCGTCGTCGGCGGGGACGGGACCGTACGAACGGTCGCCGAGGTCTTGCACGGTAGTGGAACGCCGCTGGCGTTGCTGGCGGCGGGCACCGGGAACCTGTTGGCTCGGAACCTGGGGCTGCCGCGGGGGGATATTGACGCCTCGGTTCGGGCGGCATTCGGCGGGGTGGGCCGTCGGGTCGATGTGGGGGTTGCCGAGCTGGAGGACGAGGCCGGGCACCGCAGCAGTCGGGTGTTTTTGGTCATGGCCGGGATTGGGCTGGATGCCCAGATGGCGGCGGACACCAGCGCGGTGGCCAAGCGACGCCTGGGCTGGTTGGCCTATGTGGATCCGATCGCGAAGTCGATCCTCCGTAATCGGTTGTTCCAGTTGCGGTTCCGGGTCGATGGCGGGGGCGTGCGCTCTGCCCGGGCGCACACGATCATCGTGGGCAACTGTGGCACGCTCACCGGCAGCATGCTCTTGTTGCCGGCCGCCAAGGTGGACGACGGGGTTCTGGACATGGTCATCCTGCGCCCCAAGGGCCGGTTCGGGTGGGCCCGGATCGGCACCCGCCTGGCGCTCCAGGGGGTGGCCCACCGGTCCCGGTTCGGCCGGGCCATGCTGGTGCTGGCCCCAGACCTACAGGCCCTGGCCTATGCCCAAGGACGGGATTTCGCGGTCCGCTTCGAGGTCCCCCACCGCGTGCAGCTCGACGGGGACAGCTTCGGCACGATCGTCGCCGCCCGGATTACCGTTCGTCCGGCTGCCCTGCAGGTCTGCACCGCGAACACAGAACCCTGATCTGCCCCAGGCGCGGGGATGCCACGGTGCCCGGGTCGTTCTCGGTCAGCGGCCCGGCCCGGTCCTACCCCGATGTCCTGCGGGCGGTAGATGCTCGGCCCCAAAGAGCCGCACCAAGCCGGGCAGGCATACCGTTGGTGAGGGGCGGTGGATGGTCAGAGTCGTCGTGCCGGAGGGGTATGGGCGGTGAGGATTAGCGGTGGTGTGAACGGCTGACATGCGTGCTGGGGGGCGCCTATTGTCGGGGCAGGTTCCGTTGATGGCTGTGGCACCGCCGAGTGCTGCCCCACCCTCAGGAGTATTCGATGGGCGCTTCTTCCTCCTCCGATGCCCGACCTGCCGACGAAGGCGCGTCGGACCGCGGGGCTGCGGCCCGTCCCACGCCGGTCGAGGCGATCCAGGGTGCGCGCGCCCACGACGACGCCGCGCACGCGGTGGCCCCGGTTCTCGGGGTCTGGGCGGACGCCCTGGGTCGGGCCGGGTCCCGGGCGGCCCAGACGCTGCTAATCGCCGCGGTCGTGGTGGGCGTGGTCTGGGTGTTGCTGCGGGTAACGCTGGTGGTGATCGCCCTGCTGGTCGCGCTGATCCTGGCCGCGGCGGTGGCACCGGCCGTCAAGTGGCTCGAGCGCCGGGGCTGGTCAGACCTGCTGGCCACCCTGGCCGCGTTCCTGGGGATCCTGGTTTTGGTCGGTGGGGTGCTCACCGGCATCGTGTTCTCCGTGCGCAGCGAGTGGGACACCCTCACCACCCAGGCCGTGGAGGGCTGGGAGGAGCTGCAGCGGTTCGTCACCGCCGGACCGGTGCCCATCGACACCGCCGCCATCGACGAGGCCGCCCGCCAAGTAGGGCAGTTCCTGTCCAGCGGGGCGGCCGCCAGTGGGGCGATCAGCGGGATCTCCGCGGCCACCCAGGTCATCACCGGGGCGGTGCTGGTCATCGTCATCCTGTTCTTCTTCCTCAAGGACGGGGAAACGATGTGGAACTTTTTGTTGCGCTGGACCCGGGGGGAACGCCGGGCCAAGCTGGCCGAGTCCATCGACCGGGGCTCGGAGGTCCTCGGCGGCTACGTGCGCGGCACCGCCGCGATCGCCCTAGCCGATGGCATCCTCATCGGCGCCTTCCTGGTGATCTTCCGGGTGCCCCTGGCCCTGCCCCTGGCCGTGATCGCCTTCGTCACCGCCTTCATCCCCGTGATCGGGGCAACCATCGCCGGGGCCCTGGCCGCCCTGGTCGCTCTGGTGACCAACGGCCCGCTCATCGCCCTGGCGCTGATCGCCTGGGTCATCATCGTCAATCAGATCGAGGGCAACATCCTGCAACCGATCATCATGGGGCGCACCCTGAGCCTGCACCCACTGTTGATCCTGCTGGCCTTGACCGTGGGCACCATCGTGGGCGGGATCTTCGGGGCCATCCTGGCCGTACCGTACACCGCGGTGACCTGGGCCATCCTCCAGGTCTGGGCCACCGGCTACCAGGCCGGCCCCGACCCGGTCCTCGGGGCAGACCCGCTGGATCCCAAGGACCAGATGCGGGACAAGGCCACCCTCGCCCAGCGCTTCCGATACCAGCGCATGCGCCTGCAACACCGCCGCGGCGCCCGCCTCGGGGCCACCGAACAGGACACGACCGGGACCAACCCCACGGACAAGACCGACACCGAACACCCCTGACCTCACACCACGCCGCGCCACCGGTGAGGACCCGGCGCCGCGATCACGGCCATACGCTGAGGTTCGCGCTGGATCACTGGTCGTCATGCAGAGCGTCCCCGTGCCGCAGCTGCGGCACGGGCCCTCTAACTGTCCTCGGCTTCCCGGAGTTCGGCCCGGCTCATGCGATGATGCCGCCTTGGTTCTGCCACCAGGCGACCAGGTCTTCGCGCACGGGCCGGGACATCAGCTCCGCGGCCCGCTTTTCTGCATCCAGCACCGCCGCCCGCACCGATTCCCACACGACCTGGTCGCTCTTCTTGCCCGCCTCGATCCAGCCCGGCGAGACCTGCTCGCGGCGGGCATCGGCGGCCTGGATGGCCGGATCCCCCGACGCCTTACGCAGGTTCTCATAATCTTGCATCAGCTTCTGCGGGCGTTCGGACTCACTCAGAAGCTGGGCCGCGAAAACGATCCCGGTTCCGGTCTTGGTCCCGTGGCGCAGGGCAAGGGCCACCACGTCGGCATGGCGGTGCTCGCTCTGGACGGGGCGCCACTCCAGCAGGTCCAGGTCAATGCCTTCCCGCGCCAAATCGACCAGGGACGCATCGGTATCGGACCACATCAACTCGCTGCCCGGCTGGACTCGATAAAGCATCGTCGGCTCCGATCAGATTGGTGCAGTGAGCCTACCCGCGCCTCGGGCCGATAGATAGGTGCCCACGGGAGCGCCGTCCCACTCACCGAACACCTTATCGCGGCACTTTCGCAATACCGGCGTGCGAGGCCCGGGCAGAGGATGCCCCGCTCAGCGCTATTGCTAACGAGGCCCGGGGGACCCTGCTGGCCGGTGATGCCCTATTCCTTGATCTCACGCACGGGCTTACCGGCGTGCGTGTCCCACACCGACGGGGCACGGTGCACGATGCCGTCCGCGACCGTCTGGAGGCGGATGAAAAGAGCCAGAGGCGGGACTGGGTGGGGCCGGCCGGTCACTGCGGACCACAACACGGATTCAAAGGGTGTGGCTGGGCGAAGCGTGCCGGAGGGCACATCGAGGTCGGCGGTCTTCTGGGCCTCTTCGGCCACGAAGAACGGGCAGTGTCCCACGTGCCGGCACGTCAGCGGGCCGGCCGGGTGCTCGTCCAAGAACGGCCCGGCACATCCGGGACAGACGGCGACGGAGTTCTCAGTCATCGGGTCTCCTTACGTCCTCGGAGCAGCGTGCAGGGCCCCACGGCCGGCCGGCCCGGAAGTTACGGGCCGGAGCTGGGAAAAATCCATCAGGAGCGACCCAGACGAACCGGTGGGACAGGAACGGGGCTTCATGATCTTCTCCGTCCTCCTTGAGTGGACAGTCTGCGCCATGATGCAGGCCCAAGTAACCCCTGCCCTCAGCCGCGCCGGCGTCATTTTCAAGAGTCGACGGCACTCAAACCAGAAATGGCCTTCACTGATCGCCGAATGACTTCCACACTGCGCCGTAACAGGATCGTCATACGGGGTGAAGAACGGCCCTGAGCGCAGCGCTTTCCTGTTCGGATGACTACTTGGTGGGTTCCAGCATCAGCCGGTAGGGCAGGTTGGTGATCTCGATGCCCTCATCGGTCTGGTGCACGGTGAGTTGACCTTCGAGGGTGGCGACGGCCTTGTCTTTCACGGCCTGGGCTTGTGCGCCGCACCCTTCCGCGGACTCCACGTCGGTCTTCACGGTGGTCCAGACGTCTCCGTCGACGGCCGTGATCTCGAAACCGGGGTTATTGCAGACGTGGCCGGGCCGGATGACGCCGCCGACGAGGGTGTCTGGCAGGTCCACGTCCGTCCACCCGGTGATGTCGACGGGTTCGTTGTCCTTGGTGAGGGACTGGACCTGGTAGGTGATCGACGGCTCGGCGATCGGTTGGTCGGTCGTCGGGGGCGCAGTGCCCATCTTCGGTTCCCCGGGGCCGCAACCGGTGAGCACGAGCAGGGCACCGACGACCAGGATGCTCGCGGCTTCACGTCCTCTGGTCCTCATCGGGTGTCCCTTGTCGATCAGTGGCCGATGCTGTGGTTCCTGAGCGTACCGGTCATATGCGAAGGTGCGCGGTGGCTCAGCCACCGGTGCCGACGCCTTGTCACCGGACCCCACCGGCGCGGCCTGTGCCCACAACTTCGGCGTCACCTCGGGCGTCGGCATGATCCTCAGGATCAGCGGACCAGCTGCCAGGCAGAGCCGGCCCCTGGGGCGAGTGATTGTTGAGAGGGGTAGACGGCCTCGGCCTCGGTCTCCCGCGCGCTGATACCTATGCTGGCGGCATGAGGTGGCGGAGGCGTGGGCGCCGGGTGTGGATCGTGCAGCAGGACGAAACGCCTGACAATGTCGTCTTGGGGGTGTTCGACGACCCGGGTGACGCCGATGAGTTCGCGGAAGCGATCCAGGACGAGTTTCCCGGGCGTGTCATCATCGAGCAGTTCCCCATCGGCTACAAGTACACCGACGGCTCGGCCCGGTATTCCGATTTCTCATAACCATGGTCTACCGATGTGGTTTGAAGATGGCGCCCGTCAACGGTGCAACGGCGAACCACTCGGAGTTATCTGCGTCAGGAGCAATTGCAGCATTGTCGGATCTCTGCTGCTCCGCGATCAGAGCCGCTTCTAGCTCTCCGAAGGCAGCGGCGGCTCGAGGATTGAGGCCCGAGCGCGCCCCACGGAACCTGTGCGGTGGGACACCCGGTTCGTAGGAGCTGAACTGGACTTCGTAGCCGTCACCCAGTTCATCTGCCACCCGTTGGGCCAGACGGTTGCCTTCCGCGGTGAACTGGCGGGCCAGTTCTGCTGACTTCCAGTCTTCGTCGGGCGTCAGTGAGTCGTAGTAGGACTGTTCCCAATCCTCTAGTTCTCGTACCAGCCCTTCAGTGAGGCCGGATTCGTCGTACGGCACGGGCTCACCGAACCACAGAACGGTATCGGCGTAGTCCGGGAACATCCGCACCATAGGAGGCTGACCGTCGCTGTCGTTCATATCGCGACGCTACTACGAGGGGATGCAAACGAGCTGTGCCTCAAGAGGTGCTCCGGTGACCCCTCTTCTCCATTCCGTAAGTGGAACCCCCACCGGACGCCCCCGCTCGTGACCTGCTGTCAGGTTCAGAAGTGGGCTTCACTAATGTCAGAAGCGCGCTGCACTCGATTCCCCCGTCGTCTCCGCGTCGATGAGTAGTCATCGACAGCGACCTTGATCAGTCCGGCTTCACGCCGGTGGGATGCTCGGTCCAGCCTTGTTCTTGTTAGCCGGTTCTGTCACACGGTCCGGCCCGGCGAGCCCGTTGAGATCTGGTTCGTCGAAGGTCACTGATGTCGCGGGCTGCGCGCGGGAGCTTTGCCTCGACGGGGTGCCTCCTCCTAGCAGGGAGAAGCGAGCCCCGGGCCTTTCCATTCTCTCCGGTCAGGCCTTAGCGGTGTCTGACTTGGGTGCTGGTTTTGGGGTGGTCCTGGAGGGATGAAGCGTTAGGAACGCTGTGCGGCGCTTGCCGTGCCCGTCGGAGCAGGGGTGGCCTGGTCGTCGGTGCCGTTGTGGTCTTCGCTGAGGCTGTAGAACCAGGTGATGTGGTGGTGTAGGGCGTCGGCGGCGTCGTGGCCGCGTCGGTCTCGGAAGGCTTCCAGGATGGTTTTGTGCTGGTCTTGAAGGGTGCACCGTACGTCGGTCCAGTTGGGTAGGCCTGCGACGGTTTCCTGGACGTAGCTGATGGTGGCCTGGCGGAGGGAGTCCATGATGGTTTCGACCACCACGTTTCCGGCCAGGGAGCTGAGCAGGGTGTGGAACTGGGAGTCGTGTTCGTGAAACCACCCGGAAGGCAGATCCGGGTCATCCATGGTCTGGAGCAGCTCGGCGGCCTGGTTCAGGATTTCTGACCGCTGATCGGAGTCTGGGGCGGCGGCTGCGTCGAGGGCCGACTGGGTTTCCAGCAGGAGTCGTGTTTGGACGATGTCCTGGACGGGCAGGGAGCGGGTGGCGATGTGCATGCGCAGCGCCCAACCCAGGGCCTTGGAGGGTTCGGAGATGACCACGGCGCCGGCGGTGGGTCCGGAGCCGGTGGCCGAGCGCACCAGGCCCATGGCGTCGAGGATGCGGACGGCTTCGCGGACGGAGGCGCGGGAGATCCCGAATTGTTCGGCGAGGTGGCGCTCTCCGGGCAGTTTGTCGCCCACGCTGAGGTGTCCGGTGCGCAGTTGGGCCTCTATCCAGTCGAGGACCAGGGTGTAGGCGGCGGGGGCTGATGGCACGGACGGCTCCTGGGGTAAAGGGGTAGGACCTCATTCTAGAGAGGCTCACCGATCCCCGGACCGTGGGCCGGTCTGGCCCACGGTCCGGGGATGGGCCCGCGGGTTTAGGTCCTCACCCGCTCGGTCCGGAGCGGGGCGGGGGTGTTGTGCCGCATCATCCACCACGCGACTAGGGCCAGCCCGGCCAGCAGCAGGACGAGCATGATGGTCCCGGGGTTGGCCCCGAGGCCGTGGATGAACAGGTAGGCCACCACACCGCCGGCCAGGCAGTAGTAGGTGGTGACCAGGATGGTCTGGCGCAGCAAGTCACCCTCTCGGCCCAAAAGGCCGACGGTGGCGGAGGCGGCGACGATGTTGTGGATGGAGATGGGGTTGCCGCCGGCGCCACCGACGGCCTGGGCGGCCACGACGAGTTCGGGTTGGGGCACGCCGATCTGGACGCCGGTGGAGAACTGGAACTGGGAGAAGGTCAGGTTCGAGACGGTGTTCGATCCGGCAACGAAGGCGCCCAGGGCCCCGATCCAGGGTGCCAGCAGCGGCCAGGCGCCCCCCGAGATCGCCGCGGCCCCTTCGGCGAGGGTGACCGGCATGCTGGACAGTCCCGAGGCGTTCAGTTCCGGGCCGGACTGGATGAGTACCCGCACCAGGGGCAGGGCGAAGAGCAGGGCCACGGCGGTGCCGGCCAGCTGGCGACCCGAGACCTTCAGGGTGCGCAGGACCTGTTGGCCGTTCATGCGGTGCAGTAGGTAGGCGAATACCGCGGAGAGGATCAGCAGCAGGGCCGGAGAGTAGAACGGTTCGATGCGGGTGCTGACCCCGGTGCCGAGGATGTTCTCCACAGGGATGGCCAGGCTGCGCAGGAACTCGGTCACGGGGGTGACGATCCGGGTGATCACCAGCAGTGCGGCGAGCAGGGCGTAGGGCGCCCAGGCCCGGACCAGGCTCATCTTCCGGGACACCGGCGGGACCTTCTCGGGGTCCAGGGTCCCGGTCCAGCGCCCGACCCAGGAGTCCCGGGGGCCAAAGTCGAAGTGGTCCTTGGGCATCAAAAAGCCCTTGCTGGAGGTGAACATCACCAGCGCCAGGCCGATCAGCCCGCCGAACAGGGACGGGAACTCCGGGCCGAGGAAGCGGGCCACGAGGGTGTAGGGCACGGTCATGGCCAGGGAGGCGTAGATCGCGAAGGGCCACACGGCCAGCCCGTCGCGGAAGCGGCGCTCGGGTCCGAAGAACCCGGTGAGCAGGCAGACCAGGATCAGCGGGATGAGGATGCCCACGATCGCGTGCATGACCGCCACGGAGAACCCGATCGAGTCAACGAACTCCGGCATGCTCAGCCCAAGCACGCTCGCCCGTTCGCTTACCGCCGGGTCACCGCCCAGCCCGTTGGCCACCCCGACCAGGATGGGGGTGCCGACCGCCCCGAAGCTCACCGGGGTGGACTGGACGATCAACCCGACCATGACGGCGGCCATCGCGGGAAAGCCCATCGCCAGCAGCAGCGGGGCCACGACCGCGGCCGTGGTGCCGAACCCGGAGGCGCCCTCGATGAAGCTGCCGAAGAGCCAGCCGATGATGATCGCCTGGACCCGCCGGTCCGAGGAGATGTTGTCGAACCCGGCCCGGATGGTGGCCATCGCCCCGCCCACGGTCAGGGCCGAGAGCAACAGCAGGGCCCCGAAGACGATGTACAGCAGGGTCAGGGCCACGATGAGCCCCTCGATGGAGGCGGCGATCACCCCGGCCGGACTCATCTGCCAGACGGTCAGCGCGATGGCCACGACCGCCACATACCCCACGGGCATGGCGTACTTCGCGGGCCAGCGGAATCCGGCCAACAGCACGCCCACCAACAGCAGGGGCAGCAGCGCTAGAAGGCTCAGCACAGCGAGATTGTCCACGAGGGGTGTCCTTTCTGGGGGACAGGATCTGGCGGGGCCCGCCATCGAGACGCAATGCCTCGACGCCGGCCGGCAGGGGTTGCAGCGAGGGGTTCCCGACACCGCCCCGGCTGTGGTCGGACCACAGTGGTCAGGCCACATAAGTTATATGAGGTGCATCACACCGGTCAACCCCCACCGGCGCGGCGCACCGTCGGGCGGGCCACCGGACACCCCATCCCGCCCCTCGTTGGGCGCCACCCCCGGGCGGCACCCGGACACTCGGGCGGGCATCTAAGGGGGCGCTCGAACCGGACGCCGGAAGGGGGTGTGGTTGTGCGGTGCCTCACACTGCCCTACAGTGGTCAGACCACACGGTCTGTTGGGCCGTCCAGCACTGCTCCCCGACGGAGGTCGCATGAGAATCGCCTTGTTCGCCACGTGCATCGTGGACGCGAT
>NZ_DAOMPX010000054.1:0-14704 GCF_035445025.1 Citricoccus sp.
GCAACGCCTCACAGCGTCACAGATCAGATGTCACCTATTCGTGCAGCAGTCCCGGCATTGGTTGTCGAAGATCTAGTTGGCTCGGATCTCCGACGTCCTGTGCGTGGTGAAGGGCAGCACCAGTCGGGAGGGGTGCTGGGCGTCGCGGTAGATCTTGTGCATGACCGGGCGGCCCACCGGCAGGTGGAAGGCGTCCGGAGGAAGCAGCGAGTTGTGCTCGTCGGCCAGCGGTTCGGCGTTGGACAACTCCACGGTGAGCTTGTGGCCGGGCTGGAAGGAGGCGGCGAAGGGGTACAGCCGGATCACGTACTCCTCGATCATGCCGGGCTCCACCGGCACGGTTCGGGTGTGCGGGTGGACCGGGTTGCCCTCGGTGGTGCGGTCCTGGTCCAGTTCGCGGTGTGAGGCTTTGAGGTAACCAGTGGTGATCAACTGACGCCGGCCGTTCGGTGCATAGTCCCACAGGCGCAGGATCAGGTTGGTGTCCGGCTGGTCGATCTCCACGAACAGGTGGGCAGCACCGGAACCGATCATCTCCACCGGCTCCTCGAGGACGGGGGTGGACCAGCTGAGGATCTGCACGTCGTCGGTGACGGTCAGTGGGGCCTGGTAGAAGCCATCCGGGTGGGCGTATTCGGTGCCCATCGTCTCCGGCTCGGCGGAGAGCCGGTGCCGCGGGCGCAGGTACAGGGGCCGGCAGTCGATCTCCTTGGGTGGCCACTGGTCCGCGGTGATCGTCTGGCGGGAACCCTCCACGAACACGTCCACGGCCGGCTCATCCATGACGCCGTTGTCGATGCCCTTGAGCCAGTAGTCATACCAGCGGAACATCTTGTCGTGCTCCTCGATGAAGGGGCGCGACTGCATGGGTGGGTAGGAGCCGATGGTCAGTTTCTTCGGGCCCTTCACGGCATTGAAGACCTCGATGGTGCTGTCCAGGGTCCAGCCGCGGCCCTGGTCCAGCTGCAGCCACACCGGGATGTCGATGGCGTGCGCCAGCTCGTTGGGGTTGCGCTCCTGGTACCACGGGCCGTCCAGCTCGTTCATGACGATGTCGAACCAGGCCTCGTGGTTCTTCGGGTAGTTGAGCACGTGCACCAGGTTCGGCCAGGCGGCCACGTCCGGATCCTCCAGACGCTGGGTCACCAGCTCCTTGAGCTCGGCGGGGGAGTGCTCCTCGATCATGCGGGACTTGACCCGGTCGGTGAAGGCCCAGCCGGAGTCGCCACCGCGGCCCTCGCGGGCGGCCCGCGGCATGAACCACATGATTCCGCCGTGGTAGGTGGTCTCGTAGAAGTCGTAGTGGCCGCCGGACACGAAGATCGCCTTCAGGTGTGGGGGGCGTTCGGCTGCGGCCAGGACCTGCATGGAGCCGAAGTAGGAGATGCCGACCATGCCGACGTTGCCGTCGCACCACGGCTGCTCGGCCACCCACTCGATGAAGTCGTAGGCGTCCTGGCCCAGCGAGACGCCGCCGGCGTTGTAGTTGCCGATGTGGTCGCCCTCGGAACCGCCGGAGCCGCGTAGGTCGCCGATGACGTGGACGTAGTCCTCGGCGACGATCCGGGCGATGTCACCGGCCTCGATGCATCCGTCCCACATGGGGGAGGGGCGGCGCTGCGGCGGGGTGGTCAGGGCCAGGGCCTGCAGTTCCTTGCCGTAGGGGCTCAGGGCGACCAGGGCCGGGCGGGGCTTCTGCTCGGTGCCCTCGTAGGCGTCGGCGACGAGTTCCACACCGTCGCGCATGGGGACGCGCAGGTCCTTGCGGATGGTGATGGGCGTACCACCGGCATTGATCGTCTGGTGTTCAACCATGGCTGGGGGGCTCCTCTTGTCCAGGGCTCGTGGCGAATCGGGTGTGGTGACCGTGAAGCGTGGTGAAGAACGGCGAAGGCTCGAGCGTGGGATCGCCGTCGTAACCGAGTTCCTCGGCGACCTGCGCGAAGGGCGAGTACGGGGAACCGGTGTCCCGCAGTCCGGCCACCAGGCAGCGGCAGGCGGCCTCGCCGATGCGGGCCTCGATCTCCAGGCTCTCGTTCAGGGCCTCCCTGGCCTGTTCCGCGTCGAGTTCGACACCGTAGGCCATGCCGTCCGTGCGGCGGTATGGGTGACCCAGGTAGAGGTGCCGCGGCCGGATCTCGTCGCGCAGGAACCGAAGGCTGGCGCGGTAGGCGACGGGATCCATGAATCCGGGAAAGCCGTTGGCGGCGCCGTGGACCTGTACGGCGTCACCGACGAAGGCGTCGTTCTGCCCGTCGAGGACATAGGCGACCGAACCGGGGGTGTGGCCCGGGATGGGGTGAACGGACAGGGTGACCTCGCCACCCAGAGAAAGGGTCTCGCCGCCGCGTACCAGCAGCGTGGGTTCCATCTCGCCGGAAATGACCGCGTTCCCGGCGGCGGCCACCTTCTCCTCGCCTTGCGGGTCGTGGAGGTACTCGCCGCGACCGGCGAGGTACTCGTCGACGTGGGCCTGACGCGAACGCAGCATCGGCGCGTCCTGCTCGTGGATGACCACCTGCGCGCGTCGGCCGGTGAGCTCCCACAGGGCGCGCGCGCCACCGATGTGGTCGATGTGCCCGTGGGTCAGCAGGATCCACCGCACGTCCTCGATCCGGCGCCCGAGTGCCTCCAGGGCCGGCGCCATGCCCTCGGCGGGCGAGGACGCGATGCCGGTGTCCACGATGGCCGGTTCCGGCGCGTCGATGAAGAAACTGTAGAGGCCGAAGCGTCCCCAGGGTGACACCAGGGGATGGACGGCGACGTCCCGTGTCATCGCCCAGCGTCCTGTGTGAGGAACTCGGCCGTCTGGGTGAAGGCCTCGTGCAGCTCCGGGATCCAGAAGAAGTTCTGGACGAAGCCGTGATTGGCCTGTTCGAAGCGCGTCACGGTGGTCTCTACCCCGGCCTCTCGCAGCCGCAGGCCGTACAGCTCGCCCTCGTCCCGCAGGGGGTCGAACCCGGCGGTGATGATCAGGGCCTTCGGCAGCCCGGACAAATCCGCCCGCTTGATGGGGGAGACCAGGGGGTCGGCCGGATCCGCTCCGGACTCCAGGTAGAACGAGTTCCACGGTCTCAGGGCCGGGGTCTCCAAGCCGTAGCCGGTGGCGTTCTCCCGCAGGGACGGGTACCGGTCCTCGTCGAAGTCCAGGTCCACGGAGGGGTAGTAGAGCACCTGGTGGGTGATCTTGCCGAAGCCGTCGTCGTGAGCCATAGCGGTGACGGCGGCCACGAAGTTGCCGCCGGAGCTGTCCCCGGCCACGGCCAGGGTCCGGCCGTTCCAGCGCAAGCCGCCGGGATCCCCGAAGTCGCCGACGGTCTCGGCGACCCAGCGCACCACGCCGTAGCACTGGGTCAGACTCCTCGGGAAGGCGGCCTCCGGGGCCAGGTCGAAGTCCACCAGGACGATCTGGTGGCCCGACTCCTTGGCCAGGTGACGGGCCACGTGGTCGTGCGTCTCAAGGTCGCCGGAGAAGAAGGCGCCGCCATGGAAGTACACGACGACCCCGTAGGAGTCGGCCTCGACCGGCGTGAAGATGCGCACGGGCACCTCACCGGTTGCCGTGGCCGCCGTCGTGTCCCGAACCGCGTGCAGCGGCAGGCGCTCGGCCAGCGGGGCCACGAACTCCTGGTCCGCGGCGCGCTTGCCGGCCGGGTCCGGGCGGACGCTGTGGTCGAACGGCGGCAGGGTCTCCAGCAGCTGGGCGATCTGGGGATGGAGGGTCATGGTGGAACCGCCGCCCTACGCGTTGGCCGGGAAGGCGGAGTCCACCGCGTCCGCGTGCCAGCCCTGACGTGAGATCCGCTGCAGTTCATCCGTGACGGGTTTACGGGTGGCCTCGTAGATCGACAGTGCGTCCTTCACGGAGTCGCCCTGCACCAGCGCGTCGGCGAGACCGCCGGCGTCCAGGATGGCCGAGTTCGCCCCCTGGCCCTGGTGGTGGAGCATCGCGTGGGCGGCGTCGCCGAGCAAGGCGACGGAGTCGGTGTGCCAGGACTCCAGGGGATCGATGTCGAACACCGAACGGCTGGTCACCCGGCCCAGGTCGAGTTCCCGGGCGACCTGGACGATCCGATCGTCGAAGCCCTCCAGGATCCGCACCAGGTACTCCGTCGAGATCTCCGGTGCCCACGAGTCGTCCTCGGAGGGTGCGGTGATGTCGTAGGAGAGCTGGCCGCGATGGCGCAGCGGCAGGTTGTAGGCGATCGTGCCGTTCTCGCCCATGTAGAAGCGCGGGTTGTCATCGGTCACCAGTCCGTGGGCGTCCTCGACCGAGATGACCGCACGGTAGGCGTGCTCGCCGGAGAACACCGGCGCCTTCTGCGAGAACAGCTGGTGGCGCACCGTGGAGCGGATGCCGTCGGCGGCGATGACGAGGTCGGCGGTGATGGTCCTGCCGTTGGTGAACGTCAGGGTCGCGGACTCACCGTTGTCCTCGATGGTCTGCAGCTTGTGGTCCAGATGCACCATGCCCTCGGGCAACGCGCCGAGCAGGACGTCGATGAAGTCCCCGCGGTGGATCATACGGTTGTGGTTGACCTCTGCGTAGGCGCGCAGGAACGGCCACTCCTCCGTGGCCAGGACCTGCCGGCCGTCCGCGCTGAGGATCTCCAGGTGGTCACTGGGCGAACTCACGGCGGCGACCGCGTCGAAGATGCCCCACTGGCGGAACAACTCGACCGACGGCGGGCGCAGCCCGATGCCGGCACCGACCTGGCCCAGCGCCGACGCCTGTTCGTAGACGTGGACGTTCCGCGCGCCGACGCTCTGCAGGGCCTTGGCCGCCGAGGCCCCGCCGTAGCCGCCGCCGACGACGGCAACCTTCAAGTTCTTGATGTCTTCAGCCTTCATGGTGATCTCTTCTCTCAGTTGGGGGGCGTCAGTTCTTCATGCCGAGGAAATCGGCGGTGTTCTCCACGAGCAACTGGTGGATGGTGGCGTCGTCGATGCCGACGGCCTGCATGTCCGGGATCATGTCCTCGAAGATGTAGTTCACGGTGTGGCCCTTCACCCCGGGCCAGCCCAGCGGACTGCAGTTGGCGTCCGCGCCCACCAGGAGACTGTCCGTGTAGCCCTTGTCCACGAGCTGCTTGAAGTGCCCCATGCGCTCGGCGCGCTTGCGACCCCAGAACGGTGGGTCCGGCAGTTCCAGGTCGTAGCCGAAGGTGTCGAAGCCGAGACGCCCGCCCTGTTCGTAGATCCAGTCGTGCGGGGTGATCGGGGCGTTGAGGCCGTCGTCGGCGTGGCCGAACAGGACGCGGTCCAGGTCCAGGCCCTCCTCGTGGAAGATGGCCACGGCCGGTTCGGGGTCGATGGCCAGGTGGGTGAGGATCGGCACGCCCGTCACGACGGCGGCGCGGGCGGCCGCGCGGTAGATGCGCTGGTCCAGCTCGGTCATCCGCCCGCCGCGGGAGACGCCGACCTTGATGATCCCGGCCTTGGCCCCGGTGTTGCCGATGCCCACGGTGATCTCGTGGATGAACACCTTGGCCAGGTAGTCCACGGAGGCCCGGGAGAAGTGCGGTAGGGCGGTGTCCCCGCCGACGAAACCGGTGCAGGCCACGATGTTCACGCCGGTCTTGGCCGACAGGGTCTGGTAGTAGTTCGGGTCGCGGCCGTTGCAGATGCCGGTGGCATCCACGAAGGTGCGTCCGCCGTAGTCGTGGAAGGCCCGCAGCTTGGGCACGGTCTCCTCGTACGCCTGTTCCGGCGTCTTCCACCACGTGGTGTCGAGCTCGGAACCGGGCATGCCGTAACCGATGTGCTCGTGGATGGCCACGATGCCCAGTTCTGCGGCCGGGATGGTACCGAGCACGGTGTTGACCTTGGTCATGAGTTCACCTCAGGGAAGTAGTTCAGGGTGTGGGGGCAGGTGCGGGCGTCGCGTGCGGCGGCGCTCAGCACACGGCAAGCAGGCGGCGCGGGTTGTCCTGGAGGATGCGCCGGGCGTCGGCGTCGGTGAGACCTTGCCGGGTGAGGAATGGCATGAAGGTCTCCAGCACGTGACCGTAGGGCAGGTCGTAGGCGGGCAGGCCCTTGGCCACCCCGATGGCGTTGGTCGAGAGGACGATCTTGTCCGCGTGGCCGGCGGACACCAGTTCCAGCACCAGTGCGGCGCGTTCGGCGTCCGTGAGGTACCCGGCGGCCTCGTTCAGGCCGACGTGGTCGATCCCCACGAAGGCGCCCCGGTCGGCCACCGCCAGGGCCGCGCCGTGGGCGTCCCGGCGGTCCAGGTCCCCGACCAGCACGCGGTCCGCGGGGAGCCGTTCCTCCAGGACGATGTCCAGGTCGTGCAGAGCATCGGCGCCGAAGCGGATCGAGACGGCCACGCCGGTGACCCGCGCGGCACGGGCGCAACCGCGGAACAGGGACTCCTCGGTGGGCGTCATCCCGGCGCGGTCGGCGACGGTGGCGATCAGCCCGGCCGCGGCGCGGCGTTCGATGCGCGGGACGACCATGCCCTCGGTGATTTCCCTGCCGAAGAGGTCCGCGAACTTCTCGGCCGGCCACGGGGTCGGAGGGTTGGTCTGCGGGGTCAGGAAGTACCCGCCCAACTCCTCCTCAGGGCCCAGACCCGTGGAGGCGACGATATGCACACCGGTCGCCGTCGACAGCGCCTCGTAGAGCTTCAGGTCGCGGCCGTGGAACATACCGGTGGAGTCCACGATCGTGCCGCCACCCGCCTCGCGGAACGCGATGACCTTGGCCTCGAGCGCCTCGTAGATCTCGGCCCTGTCCATGGAGACGTCCGGGGCGTACTGGGCCCCCGGCAACACGGAGAGCAGGGCCTCGTGCACCGCGACGGCGCCGATCTCGTCGGCGGGAACCGGGCCCAGGACGGTGTTCACCGTTGGGACGGAGGCGATGGGGCGGCCGGTGGTGGTGGGGCGGCTCATAGGGGTCTCCCTCAAGGTTCGGGCGGGGAAGGGCGGTTCCCGTCGGCCTGGAGGCCGGCGCGACGCTGCGTGTTACCAGCATCACGCAAAACTTTACACGCTGTCAACTAAACGTTCTGAGAACTCCCGCTCTCGTGGCGGTGTCGCCCGGGGCGACGGACGGACCTCTCCGGCGGGGGCTTCATCCAGGCTCGAGGTGCAGCCATGAGCTGGCTCACATTTTTTGCTTGACATGACGTAAAGTAAAACCACACACTGTTTCAGCGATCCCATGGTCCACGCCGGGAGTCGCACGGCATACGGGGAACACCGGGCGCGGCCTTCCGCCCGCTCCCCAGGGATCGACCGGAACAAAGGAATCTCATCGATGAGTCAGACGATCAAGGTGGCGAGCCGGGGGTCGGCACGGGCCACGTTCGTTGCCGCCTACAGCGCCGTCACACTGGCCCAGATCACCAACGCCCTGCCAGGTGCGCTCAGCGGAACGTTCGCCGTGGAATTCCATACGTCGGGAGCCGGACTGACGTGGATCGCGGGCATGTTCCTGATGGGCATCGTGGTGTTCGAACTCAGCTGGGGGCTCTTGGGTGACGTGTTCGGGCGCAAGAAGCTGCTCTACGTCGGTGCCGCGATCAGCGTTGCCGGGTCGGTGCTGGCGGCTCTGGCCCAGACCACAGGAATGATGATCTTCGCGCAGGCGGTCGGTGGCATCGGGGCAGGCATCCTCTTCCCGATCTCGCTGTCCATGATCGTGGCGATCACCCCTGAGCACCGTGCGCGGGCGAAGGTCATCGCCACGTGGGCGGGATTCCTCTCCCTGGGCGCGGTGATCTCACCGGTGCTTGCCGGCTTCACGGCTCAGTTCTTCACCGTGCCGGGGGCTTCCCCGGGCGCGCCGAACGAGTTCAGCGGCTGGCGGGCGGCCTACCTGGTGGCAGCCGGAGTGGCGGTGCTCGTCCTGATCGTCGCCCTGGGCGCGAAGGATTCCGCGGCGGCCGAGGGGCGCAAGCTGGACCTGCCCGGCCAGATCACGCTCGCGCTCGGCCTCATCGCCGTCCTCTACGCCACGGTGACGGCGGTGGACGCCGGCTTCGGCAGCGCCCAGGTGATCGCCGGCTACATCATCGGCGTGATCCTTCTGGTCGCGTTCATCGTCATCGAAACACGCACCGAGCAGCCACTCATCCACCTGTCACTGTTCAAGAACAACGCCTACTCGATCACCGGCATAGTGGCGGTCACCGGGATGTTCGCCTTCCTCGCGATCTGCTTCAGCACGAGCGTCGCCGTCAGCGGACTGGCCCTGGCCGAGACCTGGAAGATCGGCGTGCTCTTCGTCGTGATCCAGGGCCCCGCCTTCGCGTTCATCCCGGTGGTGGGGTGGCTCATCCACCATGTTGCCCCCCGCTGGGTACTCACCGCGGGCTTCTCCCTCATGGCCGTCTCGGGGTTCTGGCTCTCGACGTACTCCCTCGGGATCCCGGAGGCGTTCGGCGGAACCCCCTGGACGGCCTTCATTCCACCGCTTCTGCTGCTGGGCACCGGATTCGCCCTGACCGTCGGTTCCGTCACCGCTGTCGCCATCAATACCGTCCCGCCCCAGCAGATCGGCATGGCGTCGGCGACGACGAATCTCCTACGCGACCTGGGGTTCGCCCTGGGGCCCGTTGTCGGCTCGGCAGTGGCATTCGGCATTGGCGCCAGCGTCTTCGCCGGTGCCCTTGCCGGGATCCTCGACGGGGCAGGGCTGCCCGCCGACACGGTCGCAGGGCTCTCCCACGTGCCGCCCCTGGGCTTCCTCTCGGGCTGGGAGGGTGTGATCGCCCAGTTCTCCGGCCAGGCATCGGCCGCCGGCGCCTCCGCCCCGGCCGTCGATGGCATGGTCCAGGCCCTGAACACCGCCCAACCGAGCATCCAGGCCGCGGCAGGGACCTCGCTGGGTCAGGGGTTCCAGGCGGCATACCTCACCGCGGGCATCGCGGCCATCCTCTCCGCCGCCCTGACCCTCTTCATCTCCCCGCCGTCGGCAGTCCCCACGTCCGATGCCATCGCGGACCCCGCCGAGGTGCCTGCCGATGTGCTCGCCTGAGAGCCCAGTCCTCAGCGACGCCGACGCCCCACGATCCAAAACCCAAGACCCACGACGAAGCAACCACAAGGAGAACACCGTGACTGCACCGACCGAATCCGGCATCGACATCTGGGATGACGACATCGTCGTCGACCCCTACCCCACGTATGCCCAGCTGCGCGAGCAGAGCGGCGTCGTTCACCTGCCCGAGAACGGAATCTACGTGCTGACGCGGTACGACATCATCCGCGACGTGCTCGGGGACCCGACGACGTTCTCGTCCACCACCCTGGGATTCAACCCGATGGTCAACGAGGCGCTGCAGGGCACCTCGCTGGCCTCCGACCCGCCAACGCACACCCAGCTGCGCGCGACGCTGTCGGAGAACCTCACCCCGCGCGCACTGCGCGGCCTGAAGGCCACCATCGAGGAGAAGGCGGACAGGCTCGTCGCCGAACTCGTCGCCGGCGGAGGCTTCGAGGCCGTCGACTCCCTGGCCCGTGTCTTCCCGATCGAGATCGTCGCTGACCTCATCGGCTTCAATGGGCACGTCAAGGACAACATGATGCGCTGGGGACAGGCAGCGATGCAGGTGCTCGGCCCGATGAACCACCGCACCCAGGAGAGCTTCCCGATCGCCGGCGAGCTCTACGGTTGGTGCTCCTCGGTCACCGCAGACGACCTGACTCCCGGCTCGATCGGCCGCGGGATCTTCGACGCCGAGACGCGCGGGGACATCCCGAAGGGCTCTGCCGGCCACATCATCCACCAGTACCTCGGGGCCGGCGTCGACACCACGGTCGCCTCGATCGGGAACATCGTTGCCCTGTTCGGACGCCATCCTGAACAGTTGCGGCTCGTCCGCGAAAACCCCGAGCTCGTCCCGGCGGCCTTCGCCGAGGTGCTGCGCTTCTGGACGCCGCTGCACATCTGGGGCCGCACGACGACCCGCGACGTGGAGATCGATGGGGCTTTGGTCCCCGCGGGCGCCCAGCTGGGCATCCTGCTCGGCGCCGGCAACCGCGACCCGCGCCACTACACGAACCCGGACGTCTTCGACGTGACGCGAAACCCGGTGGACCACCTGTCCTTCGGCTACGGTCCGCACGGGTGCGCCGGCCAAGGCCTGGCGAAGCTCGAGGGCCACGCCATCATCGGCGCACTGGCCCGACACGTGAGGTCGATCACGGTCGACGACGGGGTCCGGGCACCCAGCAACATGACCCGCAGCCTCGAAACCCTCCAGGTCCTCGAGGTGGTGGGGGTATGAACATCGAACTGGACCGCCCGCGCTGCGAGGGACACGGCCTGTGCGAGGAGGCCGCGCCTGCCCTGATGCACTTGGACGATGACGGCGAACTCGTGATCGACGTCCCGGAGGTGGACGGAGCCGACCTCGACGCCGCCAAGGCGGCGGTGCGGGTCTGCCCGGTCGCCGCACTGCGCCTGGCGGGGGACTCATGATGCGCCGGATCGTCGTCGTGGGTAACGGCATCGCCGGCCTCACGGCCTGTGACTCCCTGCGCTCGGCCGGCTTCGAGGGGGAACTGACGGTGGTCGGCGCCGAGCGCCACCACCCCTACAGCCGACCGGCCCTGTCCAAGGCCCTGCTGCACGGGGATGAGGCGCTGTCGGCCCACGAACTGCCGGCGCCCAACCACGGGGCGACCGAGCTGCTCGGCGTGGGGGCGACGGGCCTGGATCCCGATGCCCGCCTCGTGCGGCTCGAGGGAGGCGGCGAGCTTCCATACGACGGCCTGGTCATCGCCTCCGGGGCGCGAGCCAAACGCCTCGCCCCGGCCGGACCCGACGGCGCCGCGCGCGAGGTCACCCTACGCACGATCGAGGACGCCATCGTCCTGAAGCGGCTGGCCGCCGCGCGCCCCTCGGTGCTGGTGGTCGGCGGCGGACCGCTCGGCATGGAAGTCGCCTCGGGCTGCCTGCACCTGGGCTGTGAGGTGACCCTGGTCTCCGACGCCCAGCCGCTCGCCCCCCAGCTCGGAGACCACCTCTCCGGGGTGTTCGCCGCGGCCGCCGCCCGGCACGGCCTGCGGATCGTCAGTGGCGGCAAGGCCCGGTTGATCGATTCCGCCGCCGGCACGCGGGTCATCCTCGCCGACGGCACCGAGCTGGAGGCCGGACTGGTGGTCACCGCCATCGGCGACGCGCCGAACACGGAGTGGCTGTCCGGCTCTGGGGTCCTGGTCGATGGGTCGGTTCGGGTCGACTCCCGCGGCCGGCTCCGGCCGGAGATCGTCGCCGCAGGGGACGTGGCCTTCTTCCCCAACCGGCGCGGGGTCGCCCGCGTACCCTTGTGGACCAGCGCCATCGACCAGGCCAGGATCGCGGCCCTGGGCCTGCTGCACGGCGATGATGCCCCCGAACTCGACGTCCAGCCGTACTTCTGGACCGAGGGTTTCGGCCTCTCGCTCAAGGCGGTGGGCTTCACGCCCGTGACCGGGGCACCCGACTACCTCGAATCCGGCGCGAACGAGGAGTCGATGTTGATGCGCTGGGACCACGCGGATGGAGCCGGGACCGCCGTGGCGATCAACTACCGGATCCCCGTTCCGAAGCTGCGGCGGCTGGCCCACACCGGCCCGGTCGCCCTGCGCCCGCCGGCACCCGCCAGCCTCTGATGCGGATCCCGTCTGCCCGGCAGGAGGTGCCTCGTGGCGTACGCTGAGCGCAGTTCTCCCAGCGTAGACGGGACCCGCATCGTCGTTAGGATTGCCTGATGCCGTCACTGCGAGAAGCCCGGAAACAGCGGATCCGCAACCTCATCGTCGAAAAGGCGCTCGAGCTCTTCACCGAGAAGGGGTACGCGGCGACGACTATCGACGAGATCGCCGTCGCGGCGGGCACCACCAGGGTGACCTTCTACGCGTACTACCCCGCGCGCCGCGACCTGATGAGGGAGTTCCTGGCGCGTGTCAACGCCGTGCTGGAACGCGCCGATGGGCCTGACCGGGTTTCGACCTCCGTCGACCTGGTCGAGGTCGTCCGTGCCGGCAGACTGCCGGAGATCCTGGCATGGCTCGAGTCCCGTGCTGCGCTCTGGCCAGCCTTCCGGCCCTACCTCGACGTGCTCTATGAAGCAGCCGCAGCCGATGACGAGGTGCGCGCCCTGCTCGAGCAATGGCGTGAAGAGGTTATCGCCGACTTGGTCCGCGGCATGGAACTGGCCGGGCGATTCGACGAGAGAACCCACCATCTCCGCGGAACCCTCGCCTACGAGCAACTCGACTACATCAGCACCCTCTGGACTCGTCGCAAGGATGAGCCCCATCGCGACCAAGCGCTTGAGGTGCTCGCCAACAGCTGGCACCACCTGCTCTGCCACGAGGGGTGACGGTCAGTTTCGAAGACAGGGCGTACACATCCGGCTGCATGATCGACTCAACCGTGTCGGTAGGGTTCCGAACCGCGTCAGCGAGGCGGGGAGAGCGCGCTGAGCTGTGTGCAATGCGCTGCCGCCCCACTTTCGCCGCAGTCAGCCAAGACGAGGTGGACACCGGCACCGAATTAACCCTCGGCCTAGCGCAGCACCTCGACCAGCGCGATCCATGAGATCAGCAGCGCGACGATGATCGTCATGAGCGTGCCCACCGCGCTGACCCCGACGCCTGAGGGCTGGCCGGCCAGGCACAGCGCCCCGGCCGCGAAGTACGCCAGGATCGGCACGAACCCGATGGCCGAACGCAGTGACCGTCCCCGGGTCGGGCCCTGTCGGTCCCGGGCCAGGGTGGATGCCGCGTGGAACTGGAACCCGACGGCCGGGATCGCAGCGGCGATGGTCATCGCCCCGAACCATGGCAACGGCAGGCCGGGCACGAGCCCCAGGCCCGAGACGACGATGGCCACCACCAGGGTGGCGATCGAGGCCGCCAGACGGGACGTGACAGAGCCGGTCGCAACGACTTTGTCGATGTTGACGCTTGCGGCAACGATCACCAGACCCGCCAGGGCGGCCGTTGCCCCGACCATGGCGACGTGGAAATCCGACCAGCCCGCCAGCATGTCCATGACCACATGGTAGATCCCGTTCCAGGCACACCCGGGGCCGCACCGGTCAGCGAGGGATGGCGGGGTGGGGGAGTGGTGGCCGGCCTCTGCTAGGGCGTGTCTCCTCATGCTCTCAACCAGTGGTGGCGAGCCTGAGAGGGCAGCGGCGGTGGCTGAGGAGAGGAGGTCCGGGTAGTCGGGGAGCGTGAAGGTCTCGGCGGACGAGGCGGCGCGTGTCAGCCGGCTGGCGAGGGTACGGCCGAGGGGTGTCCCGGCGGCGCGCATGACGGTCCGCAGGGCGGCGACGCCGGCCCGGGAGGTGGGGTTGGCGATCCGGGGCGCCCCGGGCGGCAGTTTCTGCTTCTCCTCGACCCAGGGCCGCAGGGTCCGCTCGTAGGCGGCCAGGCCCTCGGCCAGGTCCGCGTGGGAGGCGATCTCCCCGGCGAGCACGTAGGCCCCGACGACGGCCAGGGTGGTGCCCATACCGGTCACCGGGGAGGGGCAGTACGCGGCATCCCCCAGCAGCACGACCCGTCTGCGTGACCACTGCGGTGCGTGCACCTGGCCGATGACCTCGACGTACAGGTCGTCCACGTCCTCAAGGGCGTCCAGCACGCGGTCCACCTCCCAGCCGGTGCCCCCGAAGGTCCGGCGCAGCAGGGCGCGCTGTTCGGCGGTTGTCCGACGCGCCGTCGGTTCCCGCCGCTCGGTCCGGGGCAGGGTACGGGTGATGATCGTGCGCATGGTGCCGTAGCGGTCCGGGCGCAGGGACACCGTGCCACCGGGGGCGTTGAACCACCGCCACCAGTCGGTGTCCGCGGGCTGCCAGGGTATCGTCGCCCACGTGGCCTCCACGCCCAGGGAGGCACGACCGGTTCCTCGCCGAAGGCCAGGGTGCGGGTGGTGGAGCCGATCCCGTCGGCGGCCACGACCAGGTCGAACCGCTGCTCCGGGGTGTGCTCGAACCCGGCCACAAGGCCTCCGCCGTCCTGGTGCAGGGAGGTGATCCGGTCCCCGAAGCGGTACTTGGTGCGCGGCGCGGTGGCGGCCACGAGCGGTTCGGCGAGGTCCCCGCGCAGGATCTCGATCTCGGAGGTCAGGCTCAGACTGCTGGCGTCCCCGACCGGGAATCGGGCCAGGGCCGGGCCGTCCGGGCCGACGAATGCGAATCCGTCCTCGCCGGTGTAGGCGGCGCGGACCTGGCCCTCGAGTCCCATGCGGGCGATGACCTGCAGCCCGGCTCCCTTGAGGTCGACGTTCTGCCCACCCGTGCGCAGCCATTGATGCCCACCACCGGTGGGGCAGGCCGACCGTTCCGGGATCACCGGTCGGTGGTCCAGGGCATCATCTACCGGTACCGGACCTGGATCGCTTGGCGGGATCTGCCACCGTGCTTCGGCCCGGGGCAGACGGTGTGGAATCGCCACCGCCGGTTCAGCGGCGACTGGACCTGGAATGCAATCCTCACCGTCGTCCCTCGCGGTGGGGGAGAGGCAATGCGGTAAGCAGCGGGCGTGGGGTTGTTCTGGTCTTTCACGCTTGTTTTGTCCCTGCTGGCGAGCTCGCTCGCCTGCCCCGAACGGAACCGGCAGCGGCCCGCAAGCCAATGAGGCTTTGCTCCCGCCGGTTCCGCATTGCGCACGAGGAGTTGCCCCACCCACGCGACTCGAGGTTGGGGGATCTAGACGGTATGTAGTGACCGCTCCGGCGTGGAGGGGTTGCGGGCCGGGGC